>JAAZGH010000143.1 GCA_012511325.1 Clostridiales bacterium
ATGATCTCAGCGGAGACGCCTTCGTCGACAATGACGATAAGAGCAGAGCCGAGGGGAGCTGTGCTCTTGCCGCTTTCTGCCGCTTCATCAAAGGCCGACCGGTCTTTGCCCAATAGATGCGAAATGGGCAGGGAGAACGCAATGCCGGTGTTTTTGGCTTTAAAGTTAAATTTGGCGGCGATGTCCTCGATCAATTGTCCGGCGACATCGTGCCGAACAGCCATCATTATCAGTTCGCGCCTGATATCTGCGATTTCGAAAAGGCGCAGCCATTTGTTTTTTCGTGAACCGTGGACAGGTACGATTGTGGCACCGCTGCTGCCATGTTCGCGGGCGAAGCGCACAATCTTGTTTGCCTGCCCATGCGGCGCAATTACTACGACCAGGCTGTAAGGAACCTGAAATGCTTCGTAATCAGTCATTGGCTTCTCCTTTTATCAGTGCTTTCTTGTTATTGCGAGCAGTTCTAATGCGATAGATGATGCCCAGTGTCTGCAGAGCAATCAAAGGCATCATGGCGACGAGAGCGATAATACCGAAGCCGTCCAGCAGGATATCCGCAGTTTCGATTTCATGAGCGGCGCCTTGGGCAAAAGCCAGAATGAAAGTTGCTGTCATGGGACCTGAGGCTACGCCGCCGGCGTCGAATGCAACACCGATGAAAATATCAGGTGTCCAGATACTGAGCAGCATCACGATCAGATAGCCGGGCAGGAGCAGATGCCAGAGCGCAAGCCCGGGGGAGAGTACGCGCAGCATGGAGAGCCCCCCGGAAATAGCGACACCGCCGGAAAGGAAAATTAAGACGAGGCTGCGCGGGATATTGCCCGAGGTTTCGGACTCAACTTGCTTTGAGAGTACAGGGACAGCAGGTTCAGCAAGCACCGTTAACATACCGAGGCCAAAGCCGGTGCAGAATAGCAGCAGCCCATTGCCTTTGGCAGCAAGCTCCATTCCCACCAATGAACCTACCTCCATGAAGCCACCGGTGACGCCGACCAGAAAGATGATCAGTCCGATCAAACAGTAAAAAAGACCGATTAGCACTCGGACGACCTGGCGCTTTCTCAATTTAAGTGTAAAAACCTGCATCAGAAGAAAGATGATTATCAGAGGTGCGATTGAGAGCAATGCTTCCCGGGCAAAGCGCGGGATAATCCTGATGAAAGAGCTGAGCAAGTGCCCCTTAGTACTGACTGAGGGTATGTCGATATCGCCGCCGATAGTCATATTACGAGCGAAGATGCCCCGGAAGAGAACAGCTACAATGGCTCCGGCTGATGCCAGACCGGCCAGCCCGAAACTGTCGGTAGCGTCTTTGGTCCGACCGTCGTGGACTCTGGCCACACCTGCGGCCAGCGCCAGAATAAAGGGCGTGGTAATTGCACCGGTGGTTGCTCCCGATGCATCAAAGGCAAAAGCATGAAAGGCGGGAGGGACGAAGACAGCGAGTATGAATATGATCGCATAGGTTATATAGAGCACATACTTGAGACGGATGCGACGCAGTATCCGCCAGAGTCCGATGGCGATCAGCAGGCCGACACCGACTGAGACAATGATGATGATTTGCCAGCGACCGAGTACGCCGCCGGTGAAATGGGCGATCTGGTCAGCCAGAATCTGCAGATCAGGCTCAGCAACAGAGATTAGGAAACCGAAGAAAAGGCCCCCGGCAAAGACAACCCACATCTTGTTGGATTTGACCAGTACCCGTCCGCCGTATTGAGCGATTGGTGTCGCTCCCAAGTCTACGCCGAGCAAAAAGATCGCCAGACCTGTAATGATTGTGACAGCGCCGATAATAAAGCGCCAGAAAGTCAGTAAGGGCAATGGTGTAAAAGTAAAATGAAGAATAGCAACAAGAATGGTTACGGGCAGAACGGAAAAAGTGACTTCTTTAAATTTTTCGCCTAATGCTCCCAAGATTGTTCCCGCTTTCTGTTTTTCATTGGTCGGCCCGGTTTACAAAATGATGCGATGGCGTGGTCGACGAATGTGTTGCTTGATGATTCTATTCTAACTTAATCCAGTTCTAAGGAGTAGATTTTTCTTGTTTTTCGTAATATGAGCCGCGATATTGAATGCACTGTCTGTATAAAGGGATCGGATCTTTCTTGGGTAAATCTATTAGCTTCAAGGGTATACGCCATATTTGAGATTCTGTGTATTCACTTATGAGTAGTTCAGGTGCCGAGAATCTCCATAACAATGCTTGCCAACAGCTTAGGCAGGATGCGCAAACTATAGTCGCGCTCAACCCGCTCTGTCCATTTATGAGCATCGAAACCGTAGCCGCCGAGATTGATCACCGGCAGGTCGAGTGCTTTCATTGTTTGCAGTGGAACTTGGTAGCTGCGACCCAGAGTCGGCATATTATTCTGCATGATTTGCAGTTCATCAGCGGTATAGGGAAGTGCCAGATAACTGAGATCGGAGATATAGGGATAATAGGTTTTCACTTTGAGCTCTTTACCATTGTCAAGCAGGTAAGAGCTGCCGGCTGTATGGTTAACACCCTCGGATAGATTCAGAGCCGCTTTGATGCCCTGGTCGACCATTCGATAGAAGTTGTCATCCGAATCGAGACAGGAGATGGCGGGATAGAAAGGCGGGGCATAACCTACAACTATACGCGGTCTGCGATCCGGCAGCAAAATCTCCAATTGCCGGATCAAATAAAGAGTTTGTTCTCTGGTATCAGCATTGGTCAGAGCCGGTGCGATATAATGATCAATCAGATATACTTTTTCTTGTCCCAGTTGTGCAGCGACTTTATCGATCAGTTCCGCCAGAGAGATGATTTCAAACTCGGGATGAATGGTCTCAGTCGGGATCCCGGCCCGCCCGGTATATTCACGCTGGTAACGGTAATATCTGGCCAGGGAATTTTCTGCCGCAGTACCCGCAGCCTTAAGCATCTTTCGCATCACATCAGCCGGCGTCTGCTCGAATAAGGGTACACTGATCAGGGCCCAAGCTTCGTGATTAGTCTTGACCGAGTAGACTTCCTTGAGATCTTCTACTTTTAAGGTAATGGGCGGAACGGAGATCTCACTTTCTGAGGAGTCGCTGTACTTGGGGTTGAGATTGATTTCATTAATCAGTTCAGCCAGGACCAGATTGGCATCAAGCCCGGCAAAAGGATCGCCGGCTTGAGTTTCCAGGGTGCGAATATAAAAGATGGGCATGATTTTGCCGACTGTGCCGCGGAAAAGATAATAGTCCTCATCGCCAGGGTACTGAGCGGTGTGATAATCGGTATTGATGACACCGCAGATTTCAAGCTTTTTGGCGTCACGCCATTGTTTCAGGACTTCAATGGCGGAGATCATACCGGCGGAATTACCTTCCTCATCGCAGACGAAGAGGGCGATTACATGGCCTTGGAAACCGGCGGGATTCTCTGCCAGCTGCTTTAACAGCAACAGCTCATTGGCGACACCTACTTTCATATCAAGAGCACCCCGGCTCCAAAGATAGTTGTCGCTTTCCAAATCAATTTGCGCTTGAGAGTAGAGGTTACGTTGTCCTGACTTCAAGGCGTCTTTAAGCCTGTCCGGTGTGGTGGCGAGATCAGCCAAAGGGCCGTAGTCGTCGACTTCAACAGTATCCGTGTGCCCGAGCAAAACAACAGTATTCTTCGATTCCTGACCGGAGACGCAGATGAGCAGGGAAGAGCGACCCAACGGGTCTCCCTTGGATTGGATGCGCACGATTTGTTCAGGACGGACACGGAAGTAATCCCAGTCGCGCAAATAATTCTCGATGAAGTCAATGATGTCATTTTCGCCGCTTGAGTTGACAACACTTCTAACACTTACCAGCCGTATCAGTAGTTCTTCCAGCTCTTCTGTCTTCATTGAAGCTTGATGCCTAACAGTTGATTCATGTCCTGTGCTCGTTCCCTCAGAAGTGTAGGATTTTTTATAGATCCGACCATTTGAAATTTTTTTCTGATCAGTGATAGCAGTTTTACCGCCCTGTGGATCAAACCTTTCCCGCATATTAATAATTACCCCTCATCTGTAGAATTCTCCGGCCTTGAACCGGTATTAATCACGTCAACAAACCGCAACTGCGTTTGCTTGGCATAAGCAATATAATTAGTTTGGCGATCTTGACTATGCCACTCTTAATCTAATGTAGTAATGGTCACAGTTCAAGCCACTTTTGTGTCCTTAAGCAGACGGCAAAACACTTGCCGCAAATTGTTACGGGGAAGCCTAGTTCTTGCTCTGTAATTTGCAGGGCTTTTTGTTCACAGGCTTTGGCATCGACGATCAGCTCTCGATCCATGCCGGCGCTCCAATTGGTATTATGCAAGGCCGCTGCCGGACAAGCTGTGACGCAAAGATCGCAATTCTCACAACCGGAGGTGAGAATTGGCTCATCCGTTATCAGTGGAGCCTCGGTTAATAAAACGGAGAGACGAATCGCCGAGCCATATTCCGGCGTAACCAGGAGACAGTTTTTGCCGATCCAACCCAGACCGCCCAGGGTTGCGACGGTTTTATAAGGCAGCGCGGTGCGATTATTTTCGTCGTAGAAACAGAGTTTTTTCGCCAGAGCTAAAGAGCGGAAGCCTTTCTCGATCAGAAAGTCTGCTCCCTGAGCAACGATACTGTCCAGACGGCGATTGAGATCTTGATAGATTTCAAAATATTCCTGATCAGGAGCAACTTTTACCTTTTCAATAATTGTTGGCGGCAACGGGATGGCAACCGAAACACCAACCGGATATTCACAATTTTCCACTCCGGTCAGGTCTGCTATGCCAACCAGTTCTGCTCCTGCGGCATAAAGCAATTCTTTTAAGTCGGTAGTAATGTCCATCCATTTCAGATATTAAGATGTAGTCTCACTTGCGATTTTCGGTTTAACCAATCCTTTCTTTTTAGCATAACGTTGGGTAATAATGGGAGTGATAATACTCGTGAGCACAACCCCAAAGGCGATTTGAGCAGTGGCGGTACTAGCATATGGTACCTGGTCAGGCGTGGCGAAGGCTATAATGCTGGGTATAGAGATGCTAAGCCCGGC
>JAAZGH010000144.1 GCA_012511325.1 Clostridiales bacterium
CCATAATGTATTCATCTGTCTGATGCGCCATTTCCACCTGTCCTGGAAAAACGGGACCGTAGGCCGCAAAGTTTTCAATAGCCCGGCAATAGGTGGCTCCGCCAATAGCAATGGGCTTCTCCGTTCTGCCCGTTACCTCTTGATATACACCGGCCAGAATTTGAACTAAAGGATCTTTGACCGGGATATATAAATGCGCCTTGTCCTGATAAACATCCAAGGTTACCTCTTGTTCCAAACAGGCAACCTGCAACGTTTTTAGGATCACTTCCCTGCTGGCATGAATGGGATATCTTATTTCTATACGGGCACTGCCTGATTTATCATCAATCCTCAGCACGCCCAGCGACAGAGTCAAAATACCCGAGAGCTTATCCTCGCAACAAATCCCCAACGCCTCGCCCCTGTAACCATCAGCAAACAATGCCCTGATCTTATGTAAGAAGCTCACTGCACCGCTACTCCGCAAAGGCAAAGAGCCCAAGAAGTTAAGCAAAATATTTATCGCGTTCTCGCCCTGCCAGGGCTGGGATGAATGTGCGCTTTGTCCTGTCGCCGTGACCGTACATATCTCTTCTTTGTATTCAAGCTCCAGTTTGTCTTTGGCTGAATACTTCTTTAACTGTTCCTGAATCAGCTGCCAATCTTCTGCCGAGCAGGACAAAGTGGCGGCAGCTTGTGCCGGTACCATATTGACTTTACTGCCGCCGGTTATTGCGATCAGCTTAATCCCTGCGTCTGTAGTATCTGCAACCTCCCATTCTGACTCGACATCAAATCTGAGAATACCTTTCTCCGCGTGAATAACGGGGAATTCGGCATCGGGTGAAAAGCCGCCCCACGGAGCTTCCTCTCGCTGGAGATAGTATTGTAAGCAACGCATACCGGATTCCTCATCAGCACCGATGATATGACGCACATGGTTTTTAACCGGCAATTTGCTGTCTCTGACTGCCTTCATGGCAAAAAGCGCCGCTACCAGTGGACCTTTGTCGTCGACCGAACCACGTCCATAGAGCGCGCCGTCAACTTCAGTACCTTCAAACGGCGGATATGACCAACCCGTACCGACAGGCACCACATCAATATGGGAAAGAATCCCGATCTGTTTACCCGCATCGCCCCATTGTACAGTCCCCACATAGCCATCATAGTTGCGGGTAACAAAGCCCATCTCCTCTGCCAGACCAAGCACCGCTAACAATGCATCATTGATTGGCTTGCCGAAGGGTTCCTGTTCGTTTTCACTTTCTTCGAAGACGCTCGGAAATGTGATTAGCTCTTTGGTCATACTGACGATATCCTCGCGGTACGAATCAATTAGCTCATTTAAGATCGCTTCCATCTTATTCCACCTCAACGGCTAGCGGCTCACCTTGCTGATATTTATGACAGCAGACAAAATGTTTAGGTTCAATCTCAATCATCACCGGTACCTCAACCTTGCAGATATCCATACAATCCCTGCACCGAGTATGGAATGAGCAACCGCTGGGGACATTGACCGGTGAAGGAATCTCACCCTCGGAAATAATCTGAGCCGGCTTAATGTTCTCCTCCTCATCGGTGGCAACAGGAATTGAAGATAGCAACATCTGTGTATAGG
>JAAZGH010000145.1 GCA_012511325.1 Clostridiales bacterium
CGCTAAAGATTTGCCTCAATGATTTGTTCGATGATGGAGCTGATTTTCTGCTGGAAGCGCTTACTCTGACAGAGGAGATAACTTCAGCTGAAAGCTATGAGAAAATTCACCGTCACAGTTTTCATCTGCCGGTTGCCGATTTGCCATTTCTGGCTTCTTATCTTTCTCCGGAGGGTTATCACACCTATCCGCTATTTTATGAGGCAGGGTGTCTTTGTGCTGATACAGCTGCTTTCCGCAATCGAGTCGATCTTTTTGCCTGGAGTCCTGACCTTGAAATCCGTGAAGTATGCGGAGTTGCAGTTGAAACTTTGAGTTCGGCTTATTGTACTGATATCTTAGGCGATCAAACCGAGAATGCGTATGATATACGGTTAATAGAGGTGGTTCAGGAGTTAATGACAGCCGCGGCATTGACTCTGTTTGAGCAGGAGGTCTTCTCACTGGTAAATCCCGGGGACAATGATCTAATCGAAATTTGGGATAGAGTAGAGCTCGGATCCGGTCTTAACGGTCCGCCGTGGGATAATAGCGAAAATTTCCTGGATGGATACGGTTTTCTTTTACAGCCGGCACTTTTTCTGAATCCTTTGCAGCATTTATCGAAGGCTCGCGCCTATGTCAGGATCTGGTCTTTCAAACCATTCTCCCGACAGGGAACACATAAACTGGGTACGGCTCTGTCAAATTTGCTGGCCGGTGATACCACAAGATCCGATCAGTTGATCAAGGCTGGTTTTTCACAGCCATTGACTGACTTGGATCTCAAATTGGCCGCCTTCAATCTCTGCGATCGTCTGCAATTATAACCCGGGAGCTTGTGATGAAAATAGTTATAGCTACTAATAATATGGATAAATTGGCTGAACTCAGATCACTGCTTGAACCTACCGGTTGCGTATTGATTAGCATGGCTGAAGTCGGATTTACCGACGAGATCGCGGAAAAGGGGGCCAGTTATCACGAAAATGCCTATATCAAGGCCAAGGCGGTCTTTGATTTTTGCCGGTGCCCGGTGCTGGCTGATGATACCGGCTTATCAGTTGATTTGCTGGATGGCGCGCCTGGTCTTTATACTGCGAGATTTGCCGGTGTCAAAACGAGTTATGCCGATAAAATTGAAGCGCTGTGGTCTTTATTAAAACCATATCCGAAACAGCAGTGGACTGCCAGCTTTCACTGTGTTCTGTGTTTTATTTATAACGACAAAGCATATTATTTCACTGGTCAGATTGAAGGTATCATTTTGGATCAAAAACGCGGCAGGAACGGCTTTGGATACGATCCAGTTTTTTATCTGCCGGATATCGGTCTGACCACAGCTGAAATGCTGCCCGAGGAGAAAAATAAAATTAGTCACAGAGGGATCGCGATGACTAAGTTTCGGGATTTCTTGCAAGACCTTGAAGAGGAGGCGGACAGATAAATGAAAAAGGATGAATACCTTATTGTCAGAGCTGATGTTCTGCCTGATGTATTCCGCAAAGTAATTGATGTTAAAAATTTGCTGGATTCGGGAGAAGTGTTTTCCGTTAGTAGTGCGGTACAGCGAATCAAAATCAGCCGCAGCGCCTATTATAAATATCGCGACGCTGTCAGACCCTTTGCTGAAACCAAGCGCGGTATGATGTTTTCCCTATTGCTTCAGATTGAAAATTTTTCGGGGATTTTGCCTGCAGCTATGGAGGCGATCTCAAATAGCGGTGCCCGAATAATCAATTTGCATCAGAATGTGGCAATAAAAGGTTTGTCTACAGTATTGGTTACTTTGGATGATGCCTTAATGAAGGATACGACAGCGGAACTGTTAACCAGATTGCGTCGGGTGCATGGGATACGAACGATCACAATTGTGGATAAATAATGACAGATCATGGTAGATCGCGCTGAAATAGTTTATGATTTTGGCGAGAGATAAAATGCGAAAGATTAGTGTATTTAATGCCTATAGATTTTATGAACTGGAGCCTGAGCGTCATGTCCAGTCCTGGTTTTTAGTGCTCTTCCTGGCCTATTCCGCACTGATGATGGGTTTGTCCGGTAAAGATCTTCAGACCAGGATAATGTTGCAGATTACGGAGTGGCTGCTCAATCCCAGTTTAGTTCTGCCGAAAATCGATCCTATCTTTTATGTTTATATGTCACTTTATCCGCTGGTTTTGCTGGTGGGCTTTATACTGGCTGTGAGCTATTCAGCAACCATGGTCGGCAATGTGTTCAATAAGGAGAAAAAATCGGCCCTGCCGCAGGTTCTGCGCAAAATATTTCCTTTGACCGTTTTTGCCTGTATCAGCGGCGGGATTCATCTGCTATCAATTCTTCTGCTTGAGATTCCATATTACTTTTTTATGTCGGCCTTCTATTTTGTACCGCTTAAATTGGTTTTAGAGCGGCAGTCATTATCCTCAGCTATGGAGCAAAGTTGGCGCTTGACTAAAGGATATAAGTTGCAGATTTTCACCAGTGTTATTGCTGTTACATTCCTTTTGCGCTTTATTACGCAATTTCTCATTGGCATGCTGGCCAGCTCAGCCTGGGCGGGAAGCCTGCTGATGGGTTTCTTTTTTGCTTTTCGGACGCTTGCTTCAGGGCGTCTCAACGGCATTATATATCTCTCTCAATTGAGTATTCGGTCAACGGACTACAAATTGGACGATCTCTGACGACTTTGTGCCCGGGAATTTATATGAGCATAGAGGAGAGAGAAAATCAGTGATACTTGAATTTGAACAATTAAATATTGATCTTGAACAAAAAAAACAGGAATTGCTGGAATTGGAGCGCGCTCTGAATTTTGATAACGAGCAGACAGAATTGAAAGAACTAACCCGTCTGACATCTGATCCTGATTTCTGGTCTGATCCTGATCAGGCCCGGGTTACTCAAAAACGCATCAGTGAAATCACCAATAAATACGAGGAGTATCATAGTTTGCTGAATGCTTTGGATGATCTGGCGGTATTGTGCGAGCTGGGAGCTGAAGAAGGGGACAGAGGTGTGATTCCTGAGATAACGACAGCACTAAAGAAATGGAGCCGCGACTTCGAACATATGCGCCTGAGAACATTGCTTACCGAAGAACATGATGCTGCCAATGCTATTATCACTCTTCATGCCGGAGCCGGCGGCACCGAGGCTCAGGACTGGTGTGAGATGCTCTACCGGATGTATTCGCGCTGGGCGGAAAGTAAAGATTATACGGTGCAGGTTCTGGACTGGCTGGATGGTGATGAAGCCGGGATTAAGAGTATTACTTTTAAGCTGATCGGTGACAATGCTTATGGCTATCTACGTTCAGAGCACGGCGTTCATCGCCTGGTGAGAATTTCTCCTTTTGATTCTTCGGGCAGGAGGCATACCTCTTTCGCTTCCGCGGAAGTTTTGCCTGAGCTCGATGATTCGATCGTAATTGAGATCACAGATGATGATCTTAAGGTTGATGTTTTTCGCGCCTCCGGAGCCGGCGGCCAACATGTCAACAAAACGTCTTCTGCTGTCAGAATGACACATTTGCCGACCGGTATTGTTGTTTCTTGCCAAAATGAGCGTTCACAGATTCAGAATCGTGAAACCGCTCTGCGCATGTTGAAAGCCAAGCTATATACTCTGGCCAGGCAGAAGCATATGGATAGAATTGAAGATTTGAAAGGCGATATGCTGGAAATCGGTTGGGGGAGCCAGATCAGATCCTATGTTTTTTGTCCGTATACAATGGTTAAAGATCACCGAACCGGTTGTGAGAAGTCGGATATCGAAGCGGTTATGAACGGCGACATAGATGATTTTATCTACGCTTATCTGGCTGGAGACAAGATACAAAAATAAGGAGGCGATATGCTGAAAGTATTGGTTGTTATGGGCAGCGATTCCGATCTGCCAAAATTAAAACCCTGCTTGGAGACTCTTAACGATTTTGGTGTGGAGTATTCCGCCCGTGTCTGTTCGGCGCATCGGACACCAGCTCTGGCTCAAGAGCTGGCCGTGACAGCCGAGGAAGCCGGCTATGGCGTATTCATTGCCGCTGCAGGCCTTGCCGCGCATCTTGCCGGTGTGCTGGCAGCGTATACGTC
>JAAZGH010000146.1 GCA_012511325.1 Clostridiales bacterium
GCTATACAATGGGCATAGATACCCGGAGGAGAGTTAAATGGGGAGCTGGTGGGATGTATTTCGTTCAATAATTTACGGCCTGGTTGAGGGGATCACAGAATGGCTGCCGATCAGCTCTACCGGCCATCTTATCCTTCTGGAGGAATGGTTGCCGCTGGATCAGAGCGCTGAATTCTTTAGCATGTACTTGGTAGTGATTCAATTGGGAGCCATTATGGCCGTGGTCGTTACATATTGGCACAGTCTGTGGCCTTTTGTCCGTCAGACAACTGCAACCGGTTCGGAAGGGGATCTGACACAAGGGGCAAGGGATAGTTTCGGTCAAGACAGCACGGCATTGCGGCGGGGAAGAATCATTCTCGATCCGGATATCTTTACCATGTGGCTGAAAATTTTAGTGGCCTGTGTTCCGGCCGCCATCATCGGCCTAATCTTCGACGATGAGATTGATCGTCTCTTTTATAATCCCTGGGTAGTCGCAGGAGCCTTAATCGTTGTCGGCGTTATTTTTATTTTTGTTGAAAAAGTTCTGGCAGGTGCCGAGTCGAAGATAGTCCGGATGAAGGATCTCAGTTGGGGCGCGGCTTTTGTGATCGGCCTCTTTCAGTTGGTAGCGGCAATTTTCCCCGGGGTTTCCCGCTCCGGAGCTACAATCATCAGCGGTCTGATTCTGGGTTTGAGTCGTGTTCTGGCAGCTGAATTTACTTTTTATCTCGCTGTACCGGTGATGTTCGGAGCCAGCTTGCTCAAGCTGGTGACCTATGAAGGGAGCTGGAACTTGCAGGGTACAATGGTTTTGCTAACGGGCATGGCGGTCGCATTCCTGGTTTCCCTCAAAGTAATCGAATTTTTGATGAGCTTTATCCGCAAACATGATTTCACGGCCTTCGGTTATTATCGGATCGCACTCGGCATGGTCGTACTGCTGTATTTTGCCTTCGTCTAGCCTGTGAGACCGGGTACGGCGGGAATCTTTTTCGGAACAGCACTGATGCATCGATTGAGCTAAGGTTCTGATCATGGAGTCACCGTTGGGAAAGCCGTAAGCATCGTTATAGGCTTTAAAATTGTCTAAATCTATATAGATGATGGCATATGGTTCCATTTCTCTGATTACTGCTTCAATTGTTTGTTGAATACTGTTATTGCCGGGCAGACCGGTAAGAGGGCTGGCATCCGCGGCTCTACTTTCCCGCGCAGGCTTTGAAATTTTTCCTCAGGACGGCCTAAAAAATTTCCTTGTCCATAATCCACGTCTAATTCAATAAGTGTTGCCAATTCTTCCTTGCAAAGAGGCAATCGGCTGATAAACCGGACGGATGTGCTCCCCGTTTAAAATCTCGACTAATATATTTGTGGTATTCAAATGTATCAACTTCTCTATAGACGTAAAGTGCCAATTCGTATTTTTAATGCGCAAATACTTTTTTCAGTATGCCGCGCATGTTGTAGGTGGTAGATTCCTTGTCATTTTTCTCACTTCTTTTATATTATTGCAAAGTTAATTATAAGGGCACTCTGTAAAATCAAAAGCCATATTGACGTCAAATATATGTTAATAATTATTTATTTATATGTAATCACATGCAAAGCCTTGCCGGTCATTTTCTCCGGGATGACCATATCAAAGCCATGTTCCCCGTCCCATGCTCTGTCCTTCTCAATCAATAGGAGATACTCTGAAATACAGGCTGCGATACGGGTCAACTGCCGGTATAGAAGTCATACAGCTCGCTGTCAGTATTGGTGAGGTACTGCTCATCGAAATCCGGAATAGAGGATTCCGGGATATAGCAGATCGCGTCGAACTCGATCTGGCGGATGCCGTTATATGCGTAGTCGCTGTGCTTGATGAGTTCCCAGTAGCAGTTGCCGGTGTTGTATCCGTCAACGAAACCGGTGTGGGTGCAAACGCCCTTAGACGTTAATAATTAAGCATTATCGTCTTGGTAAAACAAACTGGGTTTATCATTCTAAGTCACAGTTAATTCTGAATATGTAAACTCCTTTACCATTTAGGTTGTTCTTCAACAGTAGATAAAAAAGTGTAATAAAAAAACATTCTGTACTATTCTTTACTATTTTAGTGTTAACTGCTTGCGTAAAGATTTATATATAGATAGTATAAATAAGTAGATTCAAATGCACGCGGCTATTGTTGACTGCAAGAATGCAGCGCTATGACTAATTTTTTATGGCACAGATGAGCATATCAGGAACCCTGAAAAATGAAAAAACTTTTGTGTATAAAATCATATAGCGCAAAGCAAAGAAAGGGCTTTACACTTATGGAGCTCTTGATTGTCGTTGCCATCATAGGCATTCTCGTTGCGATAGCTATACCGATTGTGAATACGCAGCTCGACAAAGCAAGGGCAAGTGCTGATTTGGCAAATGAACGCAGCGCAAAGGGTGCGGCGGTTGTAGACTATCTACTCTTAGCGACGACTGCGGAGAAAACCTATTATTTTGATGCATCAACAGGGCGTGTAAGTGACAGCGCACCTGCAAAGGGCTATGGTAAATCCACTGTAAGGCCTGCAGGTTCATTATCCGAGGCGGATTCTACTGTCCCAAAGGGTGGATATGTCAAGGTAACCGTTTATGCAAACGGTGATGTAAAACTTTGGTGGGAGGGAGGCTCCGGCAGCGGCAGCACGCCGCTGCTCAGTAC
>JAAZGH010000147.1 GCA_012511325.1 Clostridiales bacterium
AGTTACGAAATCAACCATATCTGGAAATAAAGGTTCTACTTTTACCTTCGACAGATCGAATTTTTGAGCAGCGGTTGAAAATCGGTTGTAAGTTTTGTCATCTTCCTCGCTAGAACTAGAAACTTGATTGTCAGCCGTTTGAACGCCCAACGGCTTCATGGTGGGAAACAGCAGTACATCTCTGATCGATGGATTGTCGGTCAAGAGCATGACCAGACGGTCAATCCCGATCCCCAGACCGCCGGTAGGCGGCATGCCGTGAGATAAGGCCTCGACAAAATCATCATCCTGCAGATGGGCTTCATCATCACCGGCTTGGCGTTTGGCCATCTGAGCCCGGAAGCGCTCTTCCTGGTCCAGAGGATCGTTCAATTCGGAATAGGCATTGCCGAATTCACTGCCGTAAATAAATAGTTCAAAGCGCTCGGTCAGATGCGGTTGCCCTGGCTTTTTCTTGGTCAGAGGCGAGATCTCGATCGGATAGTCCAGGACAAAGGTAGGCTGAATCAGTTTGGGCTCGGCAAAAGTTTCAAAGCAGAGCTCTAATATATCGCCCACACCCATATGCTCCTCTATGCCCTCTACGCCCTTTTCTCCGGCAAGCCGTTTTGCCTGCTGAGCGTCTTCGATTAAAGAAAAATCCAAACCGGAATGCTCGCGCACGGCATCGCTCATGGTGATTCTGGCGAAGGGAGGGGTCAGATCAATCTCGACACCCTGGAAATTTATGATTGTGCTGCCTTTGTTGACTGCTTTGCAGGCGCGGACGATAAGTGCCTCCGTCAGCTCCATCATGCCGTGATAGTCAGTATAAGCCTGGTAAACTTCCATCATGGTAAATTCCGGATTGTGCTTTACACTCATACCCTCATTGCGGAAATTGCGTCCGATCTCGAAAACTCGTTCCAGACCGCCGACAATCAACCGCTTGAGATACAGTTCAGGCGATACGCGCATATATAGATCCAAGTCAAGCGTATTGTGATGAGTGATGAATGGTCTGGCCGCGGCGCCGCCGGGAATTAGATTTAGCAAGGGCGTCTCGACTTCCAGGAAATTCCTGTCCTCCAGCTCATTGCGGATCGCGCGGATAATCAAGCTGCGCTTCTCAAAGGTTTCTTTAACTTCCGGATTGACAATCAGGTCGAGATAGCGTTTGCGGTAGCGGGTATCGGTATCCTTTAGGCCATGGAATTTCTCCGGCAAAGGACGCAGGGATTTCGCCAGCAGGGTGAATTTCGAATTGCGGACCGATATCTCGCCGCGCTTGGTGCGAAAGACCTCGCCCTCAAGGCCGACAATATCACCGATGTCGAATTCCTGCCATTTGGCATAACTTTCCTCACCGATATCATTGACGCGCGTGAAGACCTGGACTTTGCCCGAGCGGTCCTGCAGATCGCAGAAGCTGACTTTGCCCATGCCTCTTTTGCTCATGATCCTGCCGGCGATTCTGACGATCTTGCCGGCCATTCGGTCAAAATCAGCGACAATTTCTGCTGCCTGCGCTGTTACTTCGTAGGAAGTTTTCAGAAAAGGATCCGCGCCTGCCTCCTGCAGAGCTTTCAGTTTGTCCAGACGGATTTGAATCTGGTCACTGACTTTCTCCGCAGTATCGTTCGAAATAAGATTGCTTTCTTGTTCGTTTGTCATATTCTTACCTTTTCATAAATTTAGCGACCTATCCTGTCGGATGGCCGCTTGGTTTGAACCATAATTGTCACCCGAGCAAATCGAAATTCAGGATGGTTTGCTGATGTTCATGATTTTATACTCTAACATACCGGCCGGAGTTTTGACTGTCACTGTATTGCCTTTTTTCTTGCCTAAAATGGCATTGCCTACCGGTGACTCGCTGGAAATGCGATTGCCGAAAATATCTTCCTCCTGGAAGCTGACAACCACATATTCCATATCTTCTCCTGTTTCCAGATCGCGGATAGTAACCTGGCCGCCCAGAGTCACTACATCCTGACTGATATCTTCATCACCGATTACTTTGGCATGCTTGAGGATATTTTCAATCTCCAGAATGCGCATTTCATTTTCAGCCTGCGCCGTCTTAGCTTCATCATATTCTGAATTCTCAGTCAGATCGCCCAGCGCACGGGCTTCTTTCAAGCGCTCCGCTATCTCGGCGGCGATCACAGTCTTTCGCTCTTCCAGCTCCTGCTGAAATTCTTTAATTCCCTGGTAAGTCAAGCCATAAGTTTTATCTGACATCTGCTTCCCTCCTGGTGGATTGATCATTTCGCAAGTACAACTGTCTGAACTATCATCTTACGAATACACGGGACGATTATAGCACATATCGGTCGGGCGAAAATCTACAGTTGCTATTTGCCGGCGCGAATCCGGAAATCAAGCAAGCAAATCGTTTAATTTCGACTGTCACTCTCTTTCTGAATGACATTATGGGCTCCGCCCTCGACGATGCTGGTCGGAGACACTTTGACCAGTCTTGCCTTTTGCTGAAGCTCAGGAATTGTGATTGCGCCGCAAGAGCACATAGTTGATTTGATTTTTGCCATTGTCACCTTCAGATTGTCTTTCAGCTTACCGGCATAGGGCACATAGGAATCAACCCCCTCTTCAAAGTTCATATGCCCGCCTGAGCCGCCGTCATCATAGCGCTGCCAGTTGCGAGCGCGATTGGAGCCCTCGCCCCAGTATTCCTTAACATAATTGCCATTGACCATCAGTCTGCGGGTCGGGCTCTCATCAAAGCGGGCAAAGTAGCGCCCAAGCATTAGGAAATCCGAACCCATGGCCAGAGCCAGCACCATATGATAATCGTAGACTATGCCACCATCGGAGCAAATCGGAACATAGATGCCCGTTTCGTCGAAATATTCGTCACGGGCTTTGGAAACTTCGATGACGGCAGAAGCCTGACCGCGACCTATGCCCTTTTGCTCTCTGGTAATGCAGATAGAGCCGCCGCCGATACCTACTTTGATAAAGGCTGC
Source organism: Clostridiales bacterium (assembly GCA_012511325.1). GTDB lineage: Bacteria > Bacillota > Clostridia > Saccharofermentanales > DTU023 > UBA1046. The sequence goes on from JAAZGH010000147.1 coordinate 2,970, forward strand.
GCCTGCTTCGGCCAAGAAACGGAAGCCCTCGGCATCGACCACATTGCCCGCGCCGATCAGAACTTCATCGCCGTATTTCTCTCTGCCCCAGGCCAGCGCCTTGCGTTGCCATTCTGTAAAGCCATCCGACGAGTCAAGACATAGTACATCTGCACCCGCCTCCAGCAAAGCAGGAACTCTTTCTTCATAATCCCTGGTATTGATACCAGCTCCGCACAGTAAGCTCTTGTGTTCATCCAGCAGTTCATACGGGTTTGCTTTATGTTGATCATAGTCCTTGCGGAAAACCATAGAAACCAGATTGCCATCTTTATCTATGATCGGTAGCTGGTTCAGCTTATTGTCCCAGATAATATCATTGGCTTCGGACAGAGTGATGCCTTCCTGACCGGTAATCAAATCAGGCATTGTTGTCATAAAATCCCGTACCGGCGTGTTGGGATCAAGCCTGCTTACCCGATAATCACGTGAAGTTACGATGCCCAATAATTTACCCTGGGGTGAACCGTCATGAGTAACAGGTACTGTCGAGTGACCCGTACGTTCTTTAATTTCCAGAATATCCTGTAAAGTCTGATCAGGTCGGATATTGCTGTCACTGGAAACAAAACCGGCTTTATACTTCTTGACTCGCCGCACCATATCTGCTTGATCCGCGATTGACTGCGAGCCAAAAATAAATGACAGCCCCCCCTCGCGGGCCAGGGCAATCGCCATACCATCATCAGAAACAGACTGCATAATCGCGGAAACCAGGGGCAGATTCAAACGATAGCGCGGCTGTTCACCTCTGCGGAAACGCACCAGCGGCGTAGACAAGTCAACCCTGTCCGGTTTGCATCCTTCAGTTGTCAAATTGGGAAGCAGCAGATACTCACTAAAAGTACGCGACAGTTCCGGAATGATCGTAGCCATATTTCTCTCCTTTAATATACTTTTCGCCAAACAATATAGTTCATATAACGCTTAGAACCACAGAGTAAAGTCGTAAACAGCGAACTGTCAGCAGGTGCCGGGCTCACTCAACTTTGACTTCTTCCCTGATCTTGCGGTGCGTCAAAGCTTTCCGGATCAACTCATCGAAGAGAGGATGCGGACGGTATGGCCTGGATTTAAATTCAGGATGGGAGATAATTCCCACAAAAAAGGGATGCTCCGGATATTCAAAAGCTTCAACCAGCAGGCCATCCGGTGAAGTACCGCTGAATTTAAGGCCGGTAGCAGACAGCGTAGCCTGAAAGGCGGGATTTAGCTCACGTCTGTGGTGATGCCTTTCCTTTGTTTCCAGCGTCTTATAAATAGTTGCCAGAGCGCTGCCCTTCTCCAGTTTCATCGGATACGAGCCTATGCGCATCGGCTGAGCAGAATAAGGAATCTTGGTCAAATTATTCGTCATCTCTTCAGTCAGCCCGGCATAATAAAAAATGTCGCTGCAAGGCATCTCGCACTCATCCGTATGAGCGTCGCGAATACCGGCCACATTGCGAGCGATTTCCACAACGGCCATCTGCATACCCAGACCCAAACCCAAATATGGTATCTGTTTGGTACGGGCTGCTGTCGCAGCTGCAATCATACCTTCCATACCTCTGGGGCCGAAACCGCCCGGAACCAGAATCGCATCTGATTCCCTAAATCTCTCTTCCACTTCAGTCGGAGTCAGACCCTCTAAATCCTCGGCCGCAACCCAGTCAATATTCGGAATCGCACCATGTGTAATGCTGGCGTGGTCGAGAGCTTCCGTTACTGAATAATAGGCATCAAACAATTCCGTATATTTCCCTACCAGAGAAATATTGAGAGGCTTTCTGGCTGCTCTGATCCGTGCCACCAAATCTTTCCAGCCCGACAGATCCGGTTCGACATACTGTGCGATTCCGAGATGATTACAGACCACCCTGGCCAGCCCTTCTTGCTCTAATAGCAACGGCAATTCATAGACAGAATCACAGTCCAGGTTCTGAATCACCGCTTCTTCTTTGACATTGCAATAGAGAGCCAGTTTCTGTTTCAGCCCCTGATCAAAGGGCACTTCTGTGCGACAGACCAGGATATCCGGCTGAACCCCGAAAGACAGTAATTTCTGTACGCTGTGCTGAGTAGGCTTGGTTTTGAGTTCGCGGGTTTTAGATAAGAAAGGCAATAGAGTAACATGAATAAACAGAACATTCTCTCTCCCCACTTGATAGCTGACCTGCCTTATCGCCTCAATAAAAGGTTGACCCTCCATATCTCCGACCGTGCCGCCAATCTCGGCAATCACCACATCCGGATTGCCCTCACGCGAAACCTGGAATACATGCTCTTTAATCTCGTTGATGACATGAGGAACGACCTGTACGGTGCCGCCGTGATAACCACCTGCCCTTTCCCTGCTAATAACGTCGAGATAGACCTTGCCGGAAGTAATATCGCTTTCACGGGACAGGTTAACATCTGTAAAGCGCTCATAATGGCCGATATCGAGATCAGTCTCAGCGCCGTCTTCCGTGATAAATATTTCCCCATGTTGAGTGGGATTCATCAAGGCAGGGTCTACATGAATATAAGAATCAAATTTTTGAATTCTGACGGTTAGTCGACGGGCAATCAGCTGTCTACCTAACGCTGCCGCCGTAATGCCTTTGCCTAGGCCTGACACTACACCGCCGGTAACGAAAATATATTTTGTTGACATCAAACACCTCATTCGTATAACGACATTATCAAAAGACAGATTACCACAGATGTCCTGAAAACTCTTTCACTATTCCTATCTGCGGTCAATCGCTGACTCAGATTCCGGCTCTGATTGTCTCTGATTATTGATTTCATCCTGATAATGCTATAATTACCATATTATAAATATTTTAAGCTAATTAACCATTACTATATGCGGAGGTTGTGAATCAGGTATGCCCTATGACATCTCAACAA
>JAAZGH010000148.1 GCA_012511325.1 Clostridiales bacterium
CGGACAGATCAATACGGGCATAGGTTCGCTGTTTCAGCCAAGCCTCGGAATTAAAATCAAGTTTTTGATCCATATCAACCTCATCAATACACAGGCAGCAATTCTACCTGCGCACATATCACTTTAAACTATTACTTTGCGGACATAGGGCGATGTCATAGCAGCCAGCAAGGAGCCATAGTCAACACCGAACGGAAGTGTGTCTCCCACCTTGATTTCTTTCACACTGCTGCTGACATCCAGGATCATATGGTCTGAAGATGATCCCAGATATTCAATCCCGGACAGTCTGGGTGTCAGAGATTCACAGGGCAGGTCTTGTCTGCCGATCGCCAAAATCGCCCGTCTGATCACGCCTCTGTCCTCATAAACGGGATATTCGCCAAAGGCATTCGGTCCTTGCAGTCCGTAAGGAAGAGAGGGTTTGCGTCTGCACTCGATAACTTCCGCCTCAAGTGTAAAAACATCAGTATACAGATCTGCCACTCTATTATGGTATGAAGTTTCGCAGCCCAGAATCCAGGATTCACCCAGGCGCAGATGATTAATACCCTCAGGCAGACGTCCGGCTTCCATCAGGTATACCGAACCCGAGTTGCCACCGGAAACTATCGGCAGCTCAATATTAAAGCGACTTTCAATTTCTTTGGCCAGACCGGTAAGTTCAGTCAATTTGGGCTCGTCCGGAATCACACCGCCATAGCAATTAAAGTTTGCTCCGATTCCCATCAGGTCAAGGCCTCTGAGATTTAAAACTTGAGCCGCGGCTTCGATCAGCTCCTCAGGCATAAAGCCCTCGCGCAAATCACCCAGTTCTACCATCAGGACTACGCCGTGGCGTTTGCCCAGAGCCGTCGCAGCATCAGACAAGGCACCCAGTGTATCCAAATCTGAATTCAGGCTCATATCGGCGATTCGAACAACATCAGCCGCTTCGGAAATCATAGGAATGCGGACGAGCAGATGATTAGTTCCCAATTCGCCATAGTTGACAATATTCTCCAGACGCGAGTCCGCCAGCAGAGTCGCTCCCGCTTCTATCATGGCTTCCACCATAGGGCGCAGGGCACAGAAGACTTTGGTCACGAAATGAATATGCACCTGCTTTTGATTCGCTAACTTAAGCATAATTCTGACATTGTGCATTAACTTTGGCCGATCAATATAGAGTGTTGGATTTTTCATACTTCCTCCCGACAATAATTATTTACTCAGGTCTCAACTGCCATGGATCGCAGTAACAGCTTCATTGCTGCCTCGGGAAATTTTGTAGACAAAACTCCCAATGAGGCCATGATATAGTCATGATCTATTTTTACTACTGCATCCGTAGTCGGATACAGTTCTTTAACAACTTCATGGACGCGCAGGCTCTCAAGAATTTCTTTCCGGCGCGGCAATCTGGTCAGCGCGCCACCTGTCCCGATAATGGACTTGACGGAGGTCAGATCTTTGCCTTGGGCTGTAACTTAGCGGCCATGTGCGCTATATAGCTCTGTCATCGTACCTGCATGTCTGCTTAGAGCCAGCTTGCAGCAAAATTGGGCCAGACGCTCAACAAAATCGATCTCGTCCGGCTCTTGGGGTATTTCCATGGCATGTTCCAGATAATATTCGCGATCCGGGAAAAATTCATTCAGTTCGCGCTCAGTCAACTGCTCGATAATATTATGACGATTGACATAGACCCCGAGGTCACCCTCGACAGTTCTTTTGGCTACGGGCTCCGGATACATCATAATCATCTGGATCGCCGGACTCCCCTCTGTTACTGAATGGAGATCGGTGGTAGCGCCGCCTACATCAAATACTATCAGGTCTTCCAAATCCTCATAGGCAATTTTGGCCGCCTGCATAACCGCTCCCGGCGTCGGCAATATCGTACTATCGACCATTTCATGGATCTTTTCCATTCCGGGAGAATGAATAATATGTTTTTCAAATACATC
>JAAZGH010000015.1 GCA_012511325.1 Clostridiales bacterium
CAGTTCTTGTCTTGGAGCCTTTTATCGGAATCGAACCGATGACCTCATCCTTACCATGGATGCGCTCTACCTACTGAGCTAAAAACGCATCTGGAGAGGGTGAAGAGAATCGAACCCTCGTATTCAGCTTCGGAAGCTGATGTTCTGACGTTGAGCTACACCCGCGCATCCCTTGATAATTTTACCAGAATACGGGTACAGCTAACACCTGAGGGACTTAGCCTTTCCGCAATGTATGTCGATTATACGCAAGGTATCCTGTGATGTCAAATCAAGATCTTGCCTTATATTGGTATAGATTGTGCTACAATTACATCATGACCATTATAGTATTTAAGTATTACACGGCGTAGCAATAAACAAGTTCTGTTGCAACAAAGTGTTTTGCCAACAAAAGGAGATGTTTAAATGAAAAATTGTATTAACTGTAATGCTGAAATTGTGGACAATGCGGTATTTTGTCCCAAATGCGGTTATGATCAGCGCCTAGCGCCTGAGATGGCCAGACAGGAAGTCGGCGGGTATGCACAAAATCAACAGCCATACCAGGCGCCGGCTCCTCAGCAACAGGCAGCTCCCTATCCGCCACAACCGGGAGCATATCCACCACCGCAAGGTGCTTATCCACCTCCTTATCAGCAGGGTCCGCCTTCACAATTGGCAATCTATGGCAAGCGCTATTTCGGCTGGCTGTTGTCGGGTATCCTGGGAACTAAGGAACCAATGCATTTGCTCTTTGCAGCAATCGTGCCGTTTTTGACCACTCTGATTTACACTCTGAGCAATGCACCCTTCTACGCCTGGCATGCTGGCGGGTTCTTCCTCGTCTGGTTCTTTGCTATTGTTTTCGTGGCAGTTGTTCCTGTATTGGCCTGGGTACTCAAGACATTTATGTTGAAAGAAAGGGTAAAGATAACAGATGTAATATCAGAGTATTGCTCTTATTTCAATATTATTTTGCCGTTTGCCTTGTTCGCTATGATCTTTGCGCTGGCAATCAAGGGAATTGGCCCCAGTAATTTCTTCTATGTCCTGTATCAAGGCACATTGCTGTTTTCACTACTGGCAGGCGTCGCTACAATATCCAGCAAACCGGGCAGGGAAAAGAAGCTCTGGCTATCTTTGTTAGTTATGGGATTCCTCCTTATACTATTTGTTTTCCTTCTGAACACGATCAGCTGGCATGCAGCTTACAGATGGGCTAAATGGTCCTGGTAAAGCAGTTGGTACCAAGTAATTGTCGCTAGTTATTGATGATTTAAAAACTCCCTTTCGCCCGAACACGCGAAAGGGAGTTTTTAAAATTTAATAAATTCCCTGCCTATTTGTTCAACATTATATTGAGCAACAATTTATCCATTTCCGCCATACCCTCTTTGGATATGCGCTCCATGTTGCGGATAGTAGCTTCGACATCATCTTCTATGACGCCATCCGTCGGCTGTATAGACCGGCCCGTCATAGCTACCTTGGCCGCCTGAACAGCGGCAAAGACACAGATAGATACTTTGAGCGCGCAACCGGCTTTGGCGCCATCACATATCATGCCGGTGATAGCACCGAAAACATTTTGTACTGCTGCGATACACTCAGGCAGTCCGCCTCCCAGCAGATATACAATACCGCAGCTGGCACCTACTCCGGCAGCGACAGCGCCGCACAGCGGAGACAATCCGCCGAAGCTGCTTTTAACATGAATCGCAATTAGATGGGCCAGCGTCTGGGCGCGCAAATGCGCTTCTTCTTCCGAGTCTAGCCATTCTGCGGCGGCAAGCACAGGAATTGTTACGGTTAAGCCCTGGTTGCCGCTGCCAGAGTTGCTCATCACCGGCAGTGGAGCGCCAGCCATGCGCGCATCAGTAGCCGCCGCTGTTTTAGCGGCGGCGTATACCTCCAAGCCCAAATCTTTCGGGTCATTTATTCCCTGAAGTGCCAGGCCGACAGATAAGCCGTACTCATGCATAAGTCCATCGTCTACATCTTTACTGTTTAGTTCGATGGCTTTTCTGATTTTATCCAGCTTGGCAGTATATACTGTTGTGGCAAATTGGAAAATAGAAGCAATATCGTCATCAGAGATACAGTCTTTGAGATCTGTGGAAAGTGCATTGTCGTTCTTAAAAACAGCAACACCATCTTTTTCCAAGAGCATAATCAGATCATGTTTATGCTCAATAACTGCGCGTCCGGTGTGCTCCGCGGTACTAAGGGTCACATCAATGTACAAATCCTGCTCGCCCTCATGGGTGCTTAGGCTAACCCGACCGCTTTCGCAGAGGGCTTTGGCTGCTGTGATCTGCTCCGATAAAACTTGGCTTAGGACTTCCAGCCCCTGTTCGGCATCACCCGCGATTGCGCCCAGTGCTGCAGCCATCGCTACACCCATTTCCTGCGTTCCGGGAATATTAACTCCCATGGCATTCTTATAGATATTGATGCAGGCGATTACTGTCAGTGATTCAATCTCGCCTTGTCCTGCTTGTTGTTTCGCCAGCGCGGCAGCATATGCTACTGCTACCGGCTCAGTACAGCCGATAGCCACTAACAGCTCCTGTTCGAGCTGCTCCAGATATTCGATGTTCCTCATATACTCAGTAAATAAGGCAATCGCTGCTTATTGCCGTACCCCTCTCTTTGAAAATAATAAACTAACTATATGCTATTAATAAATAGTTAAGCTCCGTGCAGGTGGTTATTCGCCATCAATCACAACCGGGGTCATCATCGTCGCCACAGGGGGTAAATTTACTGTCATCAATGATCTTTTGTATCGGCTCGATAATATCTTTATCAGTATCCTCAGATTCTCCCATCAAGGC
>JAAZGH010000149.1 GCA_012511325.1 Clostridiales bacterium
ATCTTGAGTAGCTTCAAGTGTTGCCCAGTAGCGTTTCCATTCTGTGCCGTTTTGTTGGGGGCGCACCCAATAAGGCGTAATATTTGAAAAATTTCCGCCGATTATACTAAGTCCAGTGCTGACATTTCCTGGTAGTGCTATGTTTTTATGGACAGACATTATTGTGCTGCCAAGCTCGACTTTAGCGAAAAAAGATATAGTCACAATGTCACCAGTTTGCATCGGCAATGACTGGTACATTCCGCCCCATTTATTCGCCCTCTCCTTTACTGCAAAATCCCCGTATGGCTCGCCGTCAGTCCAGTAATGTAGTCCACTCCAGCTACCACTAAAGTCCTTGGAGCCGGTGTAAATATTCCACACAAACGGCTCCCCATCAGCGCCCTTAATCAGCGACCATTGATAATCACTGTAATTCGTGCTTTCTGTCGCCGTTGTTTTGTTATGCGCGATGCCGATGTAAGCCTTGCCATCAGGGCTATCACTCATGCCGCTTGTCGGGCTGTCAGCGTACTTTATCCATGTATATGTGGGCTGCCCGTCAGCACCCGGAACGCCCTGCAGCGACTCTTGTACCTCCGGCTCCATCACGGTTTGTGAGGACAGAGTGATCTTGCCGCCTTTGATTTCGGTTAAAACGTTAGTTAGGACATCATCCGGCGATTCATCCGCGCCGGGTACTAAGATAGAGTCAGCTACCAGCTTTCTGGTATAAATTACTTCAATAATTTCTCGCTGCTCTTTGGCAGTAAAAGATGGCAAACTGGCATACTGTTTAGCTGTTTCAGGTTTCCCGGCAGCAGCAATGTTAGAACCGGATGTCATAAGATGATTCGTGACAATTGTTGAGATTGTGCCGGAATCTGTTTCTATCTGCAGCTGATCGCCCGGCCAGACATGAGGCAGCATAATTGCGTCTAGTCTATAGACAGGACGCCACACAGTTGACCCTATTTGCGTTAAGATCGAAGCAAGTCTAGCTTGAGTATCGCGGTCTAAAAAGGGATTACCGGTCAGATCCAGCACATACCCCTCCTCGCCTGCCAGCCGTCTTACCCCTGACTTATCAAGGCAGACCAGGCCTGTTATCTGCTGATTATTCTCAGCAAACTCAATCTCCCAATAGTCGGAGTTCTCCAGAGACAGGACAGGATCGCTGCCATACCAACGGAAACGGAGGATACCGGCCTCATCAACATAAGCATTCCTGCCGGCCATTGCTGCAATAAAGCTCACCATCTGCTGATGGGTGGTCTCTGTCGTGTCCGGGCGCTTTGTTATTGATAAATTCATGTTAGGGAAAGTCCCAACGCCATTTGTTACGCCGCAAATAGTGCAGCACTCATTAAGGATATCTCCCAATGTGCGGGGGTATGGCACTGCCGATACAAAAGGCTGACTGAACTTAATCATGTTATCCAGCGCGCAGATCCTTAGGATCTCTCCTATAGCCGGCTTTTCATCAATAGTAAAAACTCCGCCGGGGATTGTAGCTCCGGCGATCTCAAACTCAAGATCAATTTGTGATCCTTCCAGAACTAGATTTTGATATTTAGTACCTCGATAGAGCTCAAATTTAAGCTCTGCAGCATCAGCGCAGCCTATCTCGATGTCCTTACCCACGGCGGAGGTGCGATCCAGTGAAAAGCTATCCTCAACAATATCGTGAAGATAATCAACTTCCATCGGATCGCCAACTTGGGGGGTTATCGTCATTAGCGTTTTGATTGTTTTGCCCTGCTTTACCCAAGCAAGCTGCTCAGAAGTTAAAGTCTGCATGTCTTACCTCCCTCCTATGGTGGATCCGGGATAGCCTGTATGCAATTGACTGTCGCTACTTCCCAGATACCACCCTTAGTGGCCGTGAAAGATGTAGCTTTCATACCGGACATGTAAAACAACTTGGAACTTGCAACCCCGGTTAAGGCGTCAATGTAGGTTATCCAGGCGTACTCATGATCGAAGGCCTGCAGAACAGCGGCAATCTCCGCATATGATTTGCCATTCCAAGCTAAATTCAATGTTCTGGCCTTGCCTCGGAGCAGCTTTTTCATTGCCATACTGCTGGTTCGGCCCGCCTTA
>JAAZGH010000016.1 GCA_012511325.1 Clostridiales bacterium
CCGTTGAAGGACGACGCCTTTCGGGATTACAGGAAGCGGTGCCCAAAAGAATGTGGCTTCCCCTTGGCCTTTTCTTAATACTTATTATTCTTGTTACACTTGCCTCAGCCATTATCAACACAAATTACTCCATGCCTGCCCAGCAAGAGAATCTCGTTGTCGTATGGCTTCTTGCCAGGCTTCTCCCCGCCGCAGGTTTTATGATATATGCCTGTGCTGCTGATCATGGTCGGGCTAAGACAGCTCTGATCATTGCCATCTCATTTTATCTTGCCGGAATATGGATCAGTTTTGTGTATCCGAAGCAATCGCTATGGATTCCGCTCCTTATCGCTGACGGGATAGGGGGTTCCTTCGCTGAATATCACGTACTTTCACTCCCTTTGTATCTTATGCCTTATACAAAGCGACCGCTGTTTGTCGGAAGTCTGGGATTTATGATGAACTTCCTGATCTCTGCGATTGGATGGCCACTCGATGCCTGGTTTCCTCAATGGCTAGTGACGGAAGACAATGGAATCGTGTTTTATGTCGTGCTTTTTTTACTGTGTATTGCTACAATGCTGATCATCTTTTGGCAGATGAATCTTTCCGGAGAATGGAAGGAGTTCGTCCGTTATAGAGAAGAATGCGCTCTCAATCTGATAGAAACCGACACAATCCAACCCACAGCGACTGTAGACATAGAACGCTTTGCCTTGACCAAACGAGAGAAGGAAATCTTTGATCTAATTCTGGAAGGACTTTCCGCTGTAGAGATAGCCAAATGCCTTTTTATTACAGAACGAACCGTTCGCTTTCATATGACCAATATCTATAAGAAAACAGATACTCAATCGAGAAGGGAGCTTTTGGCCAAACTGCTCCAGAATTCGTAGATTTTGTCGTCAACAGAAGTACGGTGCACTTGGCTGTTGCTATTTACGTCTATAGCAATATCTGTACCTTATTTTGAGAGCGGGGTTATCGGTTGTTATATCGGTCAGAATATTTCCGTCTATAGCAATATCAGTACCTTATTTTGAGAGCAAACTGTCAACAAACTGACGGGCAAGCCTGGGAGATCTGCCGCCACGTTCCAAGGCAAAGCGCTCGGCGAGCGAGTCTAGCTCGTCTATCGGCATCTTGATAGCGTTTTCTTCAGCTAAATGATGAACAATGTGCAGGAAGGTTTTCTTATTGGGTTTTGAGAAGGATATATGTATGCCAAAACGCTCTGATAGTGAAATAAGCTCCTGCATTGTATCGTTGCGGTGAATATCATCGCCCTCACGCCCGGAGAAGGTTTCCTTGATTATGTGACGACGGTTGCTGGTAGCATAAATGGCTACATTGTTCGATTTTGCCGTAACCGAGCCTTCAAGTACCGATTTAAGGGCACTGAAATCGTTATCATCCTTCACGAAAGACAGATCATCAACAAAAAGCACGAATTTCAACGGATTGCTTGATAACTCATCCAAAATTTTAGGAATATTCCGCAGCTGATCCTTTCTCATCTCAATAATGCGAAGTCCTTCATTCCACAAAGCGTTACCAACAGCTTTTACTGTTGAGGATTTACCCGTACCGGCATCTCCTGTAAGCAATATATTCGCTGCCGGCTTATCGTCAAGTAAAGCCTTTGTATTATCAATAACGATTTTTCTTTCACGCTCATAACCCACAAGCTGAGACAGCTCGATTTTGTCAGGATGAAGCACGGGAGAGATACTACCTTGTTCATCCACACAAAACATACGATTATTCGCATAAATGCCGTAGCCATATTTTTCGATATTCTCGGTTCTGTGCAGATAGGTGTCTTTAAGATGGGGATTTGTAGTTGTAAATTCAGGCAGGAAGCCTATATATTCGAGAGGGGCACAAAGACTATCCTTATCCAGATCTGCCACCTCTTGTAAAATATCAAGCTCCGCCACGAGAGAGGAATGCATGTAGTTCGGCACATCTTTCCCGCTGCCGATTGTTTTTACATAGATATTTTCGCTGTTGGTGCAGAGATCTTTTATGTGTTCACCGAGATTCCCGCCACTGCATTTATAAAGAACCGCCACAAACTCGGCATAGGCCGAGTTTGTGGGATTCCCAAGATAATCATATAAAGAGGCGATGACAGCATCATTCAGTAGTTCTCTGAATATGCATAACGTTTCCAGCTTTTCTCTTAACTTCTTCATATCAGTTCAAAATAGCCCCCGAAGCACCACCCGATACAAGTGCCGAATAGCGTTTAAGATAACCGGAAAGCTCCTTGGTTTTGGGAACAAAGTTTTTCATGCGTTCACAAAGGATAGCCTCATCTACTTTCAGCTCAATTGTGTTCTCGGGTATATTAATACTGATGATATCACCATCTTCAACAATGCCGATCATACCACCGGATGCCGCTTCAGGTGTTATGTGACCGACACAAGCGCCACGAGTAGCACCACTAAAACGACCGTCAGTAATGAGGGCAACACTGTTACCAAGGCCCATTCCCATGATCGCAGAAGTAGGATTCAGCATTTCACGCATACCAGGACCGCCTTTGGGGCCTTCATAGCGAATAACCACCACATCACCTGCGACAATATGGCCTGCATTGATCGCCGCCTGTGCTTCTTCCTCGGAATCGAATACACGGGCAGGTCCTTCATGAACAAGCATTTCAGGAAGAACTGCAGAACGCTTGACTACACTGCCATCGGCCGCCAAGTTGCCTTTGAGTACCGCAATGCCGCCTGTTTCGCTGTAAGGGTTATCCACAGGACGGATAACATCAGGATTGAGATTAACACAGCCTGTGATATTTTCGCCGATAGTTTTGCCGGTTACGGTCATACAATCCGTATTGATTAAGCCTTTCTTTGAAAGCTCATTCATTACAGCATATACACCGCCAGCCTCGTCAAGATCTTCCATATAGGTGGGTCCTACCGGTGCCAGATGGCATAGATTGGGAGTTTTAGCGCTGATAGCGTTGGCAATATCCAAGTTTAATTCCACGCCGCACTCATGAGCAATTGCAGGCAGATGAAGCATGCTGTTGGTAGAGCAGCCAAGTGCCATATCCACTGTAAGTGCATTCATCAATGCTTCTTTTGTCATAATGTCACGAGGACAGATATTTTTCTTTACCATATCCATCACCGCCATACCTGCATGTTTGGCAAGCTTGATACGAGCTGAATAAACAGCGGGAATCGTACCGTTGCCGCGAAGCCCCATGCCTAGCGCTTCGGTCAGGCAGTTCATTGAATTGGCAGTGTACATGCCGCTGCATGAGCCGCATGTGGGGCAGGTCTTATTTTCGTATTCTTTGAGCTCGGCATCGTTTAATTTGCCTGCATTATAAGAGCCTACGGCCTCAAACATGCTGGAGAGGCTTGTTTTCTTGCCCTCTACTTTACCTGCCAGCATCGGCCCGCCGCTAACAAAGACAGCAGGGATATTCACTCTTGCCGCTGCCATTAAAAGACCCGGTACATTCTTATCACAGTTGGGAACCATGACAAGAC
>JAAZGH010000150.1 GCA_012511325.1 Clostridiales bacterium
GCTCTGGCCAGGGCAGCTCTGCTGTTTGAGGTCGATCTCACACCGAAGCCCGGATTGGTCGATACCGAAAATAACGGCTCTCATCCCGATCTGACCGGAGAGCTGTTCTACCGCAGCGCCAAAGCTCTGGAACCCTACTTTAGCCAATACTGGCAGATCGGTGCCGACAAACCCCTGCCGGCGATTTTTCCTGCTTTGCGTTCCCTGGGTCTGGAAGCTGAGGCTGAGATGTTTGCCGCCACCGGTGGCCGCAATACTCATAAGGGCGCCCATTTCTGTCTTGGTTTGGTGTTGGCGACGGCCGGATATCTGTATCATCAGGCGGACTGGCCCTCAAAAAGAGCTAATGAAGAGGAGAGGTCAGAAGACGATAAAGCGCGAACGGAGAACAAGGAACCGCTAAGCGACAATGAACAGACGGATGATAAGGGATGCCTGACGGATACTACTGCGCAGGAAGCAGATCCGCAACATTTGACTACGGTTGCCAAAGCGCAGCTACCGGGAAATGCCGCGGTGAGAGCAGAACTGCAGCGCATTGAGCTGGTTGCCGAGCTTCTGTCTTTTGTGCCACGGATCTGCGGCGACCTGATTGCGACGGATCTAAACGACCCGGCCGGAGAATACCAGACTACGGCCGGTGCCGAGAGCTTCCGCCGCTATGGGATCGGCGGCATCAGAGCTGAGGTCAGCTCGGGCTTTCCTTCAATAACAAAATACGGTCTGCTAATGCTGAAGTCTCATGCGCTGGGCCAGTCTGTAATTGATGCCGGCGGCAAGGTGCTGATGTCTGACCGCAAGTTGACCCTTGACTATCTAATGACTCTGATTGCCCGTGTAGAAGACACCACTTTGATCAAGCGGGGCGGCTTGGCAGGACTGCGATACGCTCAGTCAGCCGCCGCCAACTACTTGAATTGTCACGCTCAAGATGACTGCTGGGAAGAAGCGCTGCGCCTGCTCGATGTCGATTTTCAGGCCAGAAATCTGAGCCCGGGTGGCGCTGCCGATCTCTTAGCCGTCACCTATCTCGCCTTCTCCTTAATAACTGAAATTTTTTGATTTCCCTACATGTCATAATAAAAAAGCTTTTCTTTGTTAGATCTTTATTTAGTTGTATAATTTTTACAGACATAGTGCTTTCCGGCTGCTTGGCTTTCTTTTAAAGCAATTGAGCAAGTAAGGGAGGATCCTGTTCCTCCGGAAATACGCGCGACTTATCGCGCATTATCTAAAAATTCATAGGAGGTGCTCTATGAAAAAGCTATTGGCGATTTTACTTATCCTTTTTCTCTTTCTCACCTCGTGTAGTGACAAGGGAAAAGACAACGAGCAAAAAGAGCAAGGCGATCAACTCACAACAGAAATAACTGAGCAGGAAGGTGTTGATTCTGACGAAGAGCCGGCGAAGGATGACTCTGGCGAAAAAGCCTTCACCGCTGCTGAAGGAATGATATTTGACGGGAGAAAAGGCAAAGTTTCTTTGCAGCAAGAGCTTGAGCGCGATGGTATTCGCATCACCTTCGATTATGTGCTCTTTGATGATGAGAAAGGACTCTTTGATCCTCCACCGGAAGGCCATATCTTTATGTACCCCGTTCTCACTCTTAAAAATGAGAGGGATGATGATCTGGGCATTAGCTTTGCCTCACAGTCTTCCTGTGTTGCTACAGTGGACGGCGAAGAATATAGACGCAGTTTGGATGCACTCTATTCCTATAGCGGCAGAGAAATGCCCACCCTGGACACAGACGTAGCTAAAGGACAAAGCGAGCAAGTCCATACGGGCATGATAATCCCGGAAGACTGGAAAGAGATTAGCTTCTTTGTTAATCAAATGTTTGACACGGAGCATGCTCCCGTGGAAATGATTTTTGAATTAAAACGCGATAGCGGCACTGCTAAAGAGGTCCAAGTGCCGGAAGCAAAATTTAAGGAAGTATTTGCCGCCGCGCCGCGGCTTTCCCCTGAAAACTATCTCAATATAGATGAGATTGAGGAGATCACAGGCCTTCACAATGTGGGAGAAATTAACCCTTTTGTCGAAGATCGTATGTCTCAAGTGAACTATATACTCCATGCCGACCCTGAGGGAAGTCCCGACTCTCTGAAGAGAGTGGAACTGCGGTTCAATATATTCTATGCCAAGGATGAGTTGACTCGTGAAAATCGGTATGCCTCAGGTTCCCAGGATATATTTGATCGGGGCAGGAAAGCGGACAGTTTTGTGGAAGATATCCCTAATCTTGGCGATGACGCTTACTGGTGTACATCAGATTATGGCGGCTATCCGCAGCTTTGTGTCCTGGTAAATGACGATACCTACGGTCCCTTTATGATCGCTCTGGCCATCAATGAAAATAGCGATAAACAGATACTGATCCCTCTGGCTGAGCGGACCGTATCCAATCTGAAAAAGCTGAATGAGAATTAGACACCTTAACAAAGCAGGATGAGAAGTATTCATGCTTCTTAAATTTTTATAATCCTATCAATACGGGTAGGTCTCGGTAAGTAACACCGGGACCTATCGTTTTTTTGTCTTTACGCAAAAGAACGCTGTTCTAAATCCGCCCCCTATGTAGCTTCGAGCTATTCTTCAGTTATCGGACAAAAATTCGTCGTCCCTAAATTCCTTGTAACAGATGCTCTGCCACGACCTTGAGCCCGATCAGAATCAAGATGATACCGCCCGCGATCGAGGCCAGGCTGCGAAAGCGCCTGCCCAGCAGGCGTCCCCACATGGCTCCGCCGAAAGAGAGCAGGAAAGTTACCAGACCGATAAGCAGAACAGAGCGCAACATAGGAGCCTGACTGAGTGAGAGTGAGATACCGGCGGCCAGGGCGTCGAGCGAAGTAGCGATAGCCAAGACGAAGAGCCTCCAATGTGAGCAGGAGTCGGGAAGGCTATCCTCGTCGGAAAACTGCCTTGCTTCACGAATCATTTTGCCGCCTATGAACAGCAGCAGCCCCAGAATCAGCCAGTGGTCAAAGGGCTGTACATAGCGCTTGAATTGTGAGCCGAGCAGATAACCGAGCAACGGCATCAAGGCCTGGAAACCGCCAAAATAGATACCGACTCTGAGTCCGTCCCGAAGCCCCAGATCAACTTTGCACAGTCCGATCGTGGTAGCCGCTACCATGGCATCTACGGAGAGTCCCAGAGCTAGCAAAAGAAGCTCAATCATCCCTACCATTTATCACCTGACCTCCGGCATAATATCATAGCCTATCAATCCGGCAACAGAGTTTCAACCATCCCTGTCATTTGTTGCCCGCCGCCATTAACAGTTTTTTCATATATTTACAAATTTATTTTCCTGTCTTAATATTTTATTACAATAGATGCTATTTTTCTTGCCGTTGCCGTGCGCTTAACAGGCATATTACTAAAGCTTGACATTATTTGTTTCGACCATAAAAATATAAAGTAAAGAGCATATATTATGTGAACAATATTCTGTTATAGCGTGCGGAATATCGTGCGGAGGTGTTCAGAATGAAGGCTCAGAACCGTAAAACTGTTATGCTGGTATTCGGGACGCGACCTGAAGCTATCAAAATGTGTCCGCTCGTAAACGAACTTAAAAGCCGTTCCGCTTTCAGAACCATCGTCTGTGTCACTGGCCAGCACCGCCGCATGCTCGATCAGGTGCTTGATATATTCGATGTTACTCCGGATTGCGACCTCTCGATAATGAAAGACCGGCAAAATCTTTTCTATATCACACAAAGTGTGCTCTTACGCATGCCGGATATCATAACTGCGGCCGCCCCGGACATTGTACTCGTTCACGGCGATACGTCCACCGCTTTTGCGACATCGCTCGCGTGCTTTTATATGCAGGTCAAGGTGGGGCATGTCGAGGCGGGACTGCGTACCAATAACATATATCTGCCCTATCCCGAGGAATATAACAGGCAGGCCATAGATCTCGTATCCCGGTTCAGTTTCGCGCCCACGCAATGGGCTAAGGACAATCTGTTAAGGGAAAACAAGGATCCGGAAACGATCTTCGTAACGGGCAACACAATTGTGGACGCGCTCAAAACGACAGTAAGAGACGACTTCGATAACGCCGTTCTGCGTTGGGCGGGAAATCACCGGCTGATCACTTTTACTATGCACAGGCGCGAAAGCATAGGCGAGCCCATGCGCTCCGCCTTCCGGGCTGTCAAAAAGATAGTGAGCGATTTCCCCGACTGCAGAGTCGTTTATCCTATACATCTCAATCCCGTTATACGCACTATAGCTGAGGAGATCTTCGATGGTGACAAAAGCATCCTCCTGACGGATCCCATGGACGTTCTCGAATTTCATAATATACTCGCGCGCAGCTGGCTTGTACTGACGGACAGCGGCGGCATACAGGAGGAA
>JAAZGH010000151.1 GCA_012511325.1 Clostridiales bacterium
CCTCACATCTCGACAACCTGCATATCGAACAGGCGCTGTTGACATTGATCCTCGGCCTTTCGCCCTTCCCGGCCAGGACAATTATCGCCGGCTGCGGCCTTGACCCCAGACTGCGGCTGCAGGAACTGAGCCCGGCGCAAAAGACACAGCTCGCCGACGCCCTGGCGCAGCAATTACAAAAAGTAGCCATGCGCCAATGGCAGCCGACACTGTACTACAGCAGCGCCGACGCCAAGATCCCGCTGGATTTTTACGCCCTGTCCCTGCCGACCCCGCTGCGCAAGGAACCGCTCACTTCCATCGCTCAGGCCATGACCATCTTCAGCAACAGCCAGCGCGAGAGCAACCGCCTGGAGCAAAAGCGCCAGCATCTGAGGCGGTTGCTGAATCAGGAGCTGGAAGCGGTGTCCCGCAAGGCTGAGCTGCACCGACAAGATCTGGCGGAGGGTGAAAAGGCGGATAAATTCCAACGCTGCGGCGAACTGATCCTGTCCAATCTCCGGCAGTACCGGCCCAATGCCCGAACTATGACCGCCATCGATTATTATGACCCCGATCAGAAATTAATCGAAATTCCTCTGCAAGAACAGCTATCCTCCGGCCCCGCCAATGCCGACCGCTATTTCCGCCGCGCCAACAAAGCCAAAAGCAAGCTGAAAATCGGGTCCCAATTGCTGGCGATCGCCGAACGCAATCTCTCCTGGCTTCGCTCACTACAGACAGCATTGGACACCGCCGCCGAAGTAACCGATCTGGAGGCCATCCGCGAAGAATTCCGCCACTACCGCCAAAGCAGCAAAAGCGCTTTTGTAGCCGCACAGCTCCGGGGCACAACGGACCAACCGGAATGCCGCCCGAATCATAAACAGGCGGAAACAGAGTCCCGACCGGTAAATCTCAACCCCGGCAAGCCGGGTAAAAAGAAACCCAATCGCCCGCCACAAGCCAAAAAACCGAAGCAACGGAGCCGCTCGACCGATCAGCCCCTGCCCCCCAGGCGCTATCTGTCCTCGGACGGTCTGCTGATCACAGTCGGCCG
The DNA here is from genome assembly GCA_012511325.1 of Clostridiales bacterium. Classification (GTDB taxonomy): domain Bacteria; phylum Bacillota; class Clostridia; order Saccharofermentanales; family DTU023; genus UBA1046. The sequence continues at coordinate 1,040 of JAAZGH010000151.1, forward strand.
CAACAATATCCAAAACGACCGCCTCACCCTGCGCCAAGCCGCCAAAGACGACCTCTGGCTCCATGTCAAAGACGCCCCCGGCACCCATGTCATAATCAGTCATAGTCAAGAAGAAATACCCGACCGCACGATCGAAGAAGCCGCCGGCATCGCCGCCTGGTTCTCACGCAAAGCCGGCAGCCTGGCCAAAACCGCCGTCGACTTCTGCCCCATCCGCAATGTGCGAAAACCCAGAGGCGCCCATCCCGGCCATGTCATCTACGACGATTACACCACTATACTTGTCGAACCGCTCGATCCGGGCACTTTGCAAAAACCGCACGATTCTTGACGAAGGCTGCCTCGGCCACTCCGTCACCCGGACCGGGTACAAAGTGATAACAGGCAGCGGCACACATTGCACAGCGCCTTCGCTAAACAAACTGAATTCGTTCGCTGATTCAGATCCGATCAGACATGCCCTGTTCCAGCCGGGCGTGTTCCGCCCGGATTTGCTCGTTGAATGACGATTCCCCGAGAGAAAAAATACAGCCGCAATAGCGCTGACGGTATAATCCGTGTGTCCGCGCCAATTCCTGACCGGCGCGGAAACCGGGACGCCAGTCGGCAGCCAGAAAGTTAAGGCCATATGAATCCGCCAGCTCCTGTCCGATTTCTACAATCAATTCGCGCTGCTGATAGGGGCTGACCAATAAAGTAGTAGTGAAGGTTGGGAAACCGTTTTCTTTTGCATAGCGGGCAACCTCTTCCAGTCGGAGCCGATAGCAGAAGCGGCAACGCTCAGCCTGATCGGGCAACGCCAGCCATTGCTCCGTTGCCGCCGAGCCGACCGCTACCAGAGGCAAAGCCATCAAGTCACTCAATTTTGCCAGAGATTCATAGCGGCGTTGCCATTCCACCTGAGGTTGAATATTGGGATTAAAGTAATAGAGAGTTGGCAGATAATGTTCAGCTAAAAGTTGTTGCAGCGGGTATTCAGCGCAAGGACCGCAACAGCTATGGAGCAAAATCTCTTCTGTCTTCTGAATCTTCATCAAATATATCTGCCTTAGATATCGCTGTCCTCATCAGATATTTCGGTCAGATCGCGCAGCGCCATCTGGGCATCGAGCACAGCTTTAGTACCCGTCCTGCTGCCGGGAACCAGCCCCAAATGGGCAAAGCCCTGGTCAGTCAGCACTCTGCCTCTCGGTGTTTTGGCCAGAAAACCGATCTGCAGCAGATAGGGCTCATAGACATCCTCGATCGTGCCGGGATCTTCGCCGGTAGTGGCGGCCAGAGTATCCAGTCCCACCGGACCGCCGTGATAGATTTCGGCCATGGCCAGCATAACCCTTCTATCCGTATTGTCGAGTCCTTTCTCATCGATTTCCAAGGCAGCAAGGCCGACACTGCAGATATCTCTGTCAATGACGCCACAACCTTTGACTTGGGCAAAATCCCGCATCCGACGCAAAAGGCGAATGGCAATGCGCGGTGTGCCGCGGCAGCGACCGGATAGAATTTCCAGTCCATCCCGATCAATACCGATCGAAAGCAGGGCTGCGTTACGCTTGAGAATCTCGGCTATTTCCTCCTCCGAGTATAGCTCCAGGCGGTGAATCATGCCGAAGCGATCGCGCAAAGGCGAAGTCAGGAGGCCTGCTCTGGTTGTAGCTCCAATCAGCGTAAATGGCGGCAAATCAAGTCTGATCGAACGGGCAGCCGGCCCTTTGCCGATCATAATATCCAAAGCAAAATCCTCCATCGCCGGATAGAGAATTTCCTCCACCGCATGGTTCAGACGATGGACTTCATCAATGAAGAGCACATCATGCTCTTCCAAATTAGTCAAGATAGCAGCCAGTTCACCTTGACGCTCAATCGCCGGACCGGAGGTCACACGCATCTGCACCCCCAGCTCATTGGCAATAATGCCGGCCAAAGTTGTTTTACCAAGACCCGGCGGGCCATAAAGAAGCACATGATCCAGAGCCTCTCCCCTTTCCAGGGCAGCTTTAATATAGACCCTCAGATTGTCTTTGATCCTGGACTGTCCGGCGTATTCGGCCAGAGTCCTGGGGCGCATACTGACTTCATCTTTGTCTTCCATCAGATGCTTGCGGGACAAGATGCGTTCTTCTTCCTGGTCTTCATCCATCTGGCTGAAAATATTATACAAAGCATTACCTCCCCATAATCCTGATCAATGGCTTACACCTTCATCGTCTTAAGCGCTTTGAGAATGACCGTCTCCAGACTGTCATCTTCTGTTCTGCCGCAGTTTTGCAGAGCCTGTCTCGCCTCCTGATTGCGGTAACCCAAAACCATCAAAGCGGATATAGCCTGAGCATCAATAGAATCTGCAGCCAACGCCGGCGAAAACTCACTACTTGCCGGAGCCAAATCCAATTCCAATTGGCGCAGCTTGTCTTTGAGCTCCAAGATCAGGCGCTGAGCTCCTTTTTTGCCTATGCCTCTAATAGTAGTCAGAGTATTGACATCATCATTGAGAATCGCCAGGGCAAAAGCACCCGGAGAAATCGAGCCGGTAATTGTGATGGCGACTTTGGGACCAATTCCCGATACTGTTTGCACCAGCCGGAACAGATTTTTTTCTTCTTCGCCGGGGAAACCGAACAGAGCCATTTGATCTTCCCGGACAGAAAGCTCAACCGGAATCTTGGCTGTTTCTCCCACGCCAGGCAGGGCATTGACCATCCCCGGGTGAATCTGAACCTCATAACCTATACCGCCGGCCTCGACTACAAGATAGTCCGGTGTCTTAGCGATGATCTGGCCTTTAATATATGAATACATATCACTTCCCTCATCTGTATACAGGAGCACTATAGGTAACACTTAATATCTATTGTACTATGAAAATAACCGAAAATAGTCTTTGTGTTAAGGCAGAGCACATCCGATCTTCTTATTGATAACCGCCAACCGCCAGAGAATCAAGCCTATTGCCACTGTGCGCATGACAAATAGCCACCGCCAATGCATCGGCAGCATCATCGGGCTGGGGCGGTCGGGACAGCTTGAGCAGGATTCTGACCATTTCCTGAATTTGCACTTTCTCCGCCCGTCCATAGCCGGTAACTGCCATTTTGACCTGCAAGGGCGTGTATTCAAAAACCGGTATCCCGGCCTGAGCCGCAGCCAGGACAGCAACGCCTCTGGCCTGTGCCGTCCCGATCGCAGTCGTTGTATTGCGGCTAAAGAATAGTTCCTCAATCGCCAGGCAATCAGGCTTAAAATTGTCAATCAGCTGAGCCAGACCCTCGTGAATCGAGCGCAGACGCAAGGGGAAGTAGCTTTTGGCCTCTGATGAGACAACACCATAATCCAGAGCTTTCAGGATATTCCGCTCTTTAGCTATCACTCCGTAGCCGGTAATGGCATAGCCGGGATCGACACCCAGGATGATCACAACAAACTCACGCCCTTTTACTGCTCGATAAAGGCTTTGATCGCCTCAATATTCTTGACCCAGTCAATTTTATAAATATCCTGACCATTCTTGGCCTTGGTTTTGGCATCATACCGTTCGAGAGGAACAAACATCTGATCAATCTCATATTTGCGGTATTCCAGTACTTTAAGCAGATGACCCTGCAGTTGTCCGGGAGTGAGATTGGTTTCCAGATTCCTCATAATATCCTCCAGCACTTTGGGCAAAGAGGTTGGACTCATGGACCGCATTTTCTTGATCAGGGCTTCAATGACTGTCCTTTGGCGGCCCATCCGCTTCCAATCGCTGTCCAGTTTGCGAATCCTGGAATACGCCAGACAAGCATCACCATTCAGCAACTGTTTTCCGGCTTTTAACTGAAAGCCCTGCTTCTTTAGATGAGAAACCTCAGCCGCTGACAGCTCAATCTCCACGCCGCCAACCCGATCGACTACTTTAACAAAACTTACAAAATCAACTTAGATATAATTTTGCACATCAATTCGGAAATTTCTTTGGATCGTCTTCAACAACAAGCGCGGACCGCCCCAGGTATGTGACGCATTGAGTGTATAATTCGGCGACCAGTAACTCTTATAGCGCGGATCCGGCTCCTTGGGGATACTGACCCAGATGTAGCGCTGAAAGGATGTCAAATGAAATTTCTCGGTCTTTTCGTTGATAGAAAGCAGAATCATACTGTCTGAACGCCCGTAGGATTTGTCATCGCGGCGATCCGAACCGATCAACATAATATTGTGGATCCGGGGATTGCTATAGACCGGAATCTTCATCCCCTCTTTCATCTCGGGCTCCACATCAGGAAGCTGATCCAGATTGGTCTCAATAGGAATCGTACCCTCTGTGTCATAAGTCGGCAAACTCAAGAGATACCTGCTATAACCGAAAACAAAGGCCACCGCTGATAACACTATGCCCACTACTAAACCCAGAGTTATAGCGATCTTACTTTTTTTCATAATTCCTCCGCGCCTTCATACGCTACAGTATTGTATTCTATCACAAAAAAGCCGCTTCTTTGTGAAGCGGCTATTATTAATAATTAGATTCTGAATCGGCTTGAGTCATTATAGACTCCCGCAATCTAAAGCACTAAGCTTCACGAGAATCATTAGCCAGCCTGGCCAGCCGGGACTTCCTCCTGGCAGCCGTATTTTTGGAGATCAGACCGTTGGTGGCGGCCCGGTCTAGATCGGCCTGGGTCTTTCTCAGCATTTCGCCGGCATTATCTGCAGCAGACTCGATTGCCAGAACTGTTTTCTTAATCTGGGTTCTCAGCGCACTTTTTTTGCGTTTATTGACCATTGCTCTGGCTTGGTTGCTCTTAGCGCGCTTGATCGACGACTTAATATTTGCCATTCCTTCACCTCCTGCAGTATTTTTAACGAACTGCATTCTACCATGTTGCTCAAGGCCATGCAAGTCAAAACAACTTTAGATTCGAATCGGTCTCAGCTGACTCTCTCCAGATAATACTTTTTGCCCACTGTATTCAACAGCAAGATGCTGGCCACAAAGAGTAAGATATTGCCCCCGCTGATAACAGCCAAAACTGCAATCAGATCGCCACCCAATTTTTTCGCCAACAGAACCGCGCCAACCAAGAGACCTCCAACCACAAGCGACATCAGCATAGACTTAAATATATTCATATTTTGCTTAGCAACCTGTTGCTCCGAATTCCATTCCAGGAAGGGTTTGTTTAGATCAATGATAAAAGCCAGATTATTGACAGTCAGAGGCAAGAAAACAAATATAATCAGCAGCGCCGGTTGAAAGTAAATACTAAAAGGCAAAACAACAAATACTGCGATGACAAGCGGCAACCAGGCCAACAAAGAAATAATTCCACCAACGAACAGCTTGGCCAGAAAGACAGTACTGATTCTTAGTGGCCATGATTTCAGCATATCAGCTCCCCTGCCTTCGCGGGAAATGGCCGTCGGCATACAGGTATTAGTACTGGATAAGAAAGCCGTAACCCCCAGCGCTACCATGAAAATTATCGGCAGGACAGTTTCTTTGGATTCCGACGCAAAAACAATTGTCATCCGTGCTTTCAAGCTTGAAAGATCCTGACCCTTTTGCAAAAAGGAGAAAGCCATGGTGCCGAAAACGGAAATAATCATGATGACGGGAAAGGCCAGAATATTCATCAAGAAAGTTGGTGAGCGATAGAGCATCTTAAATTCCCTGCTGACCATATTGGGCAGGTCTTTCCCGGTTTGACGCAGGCTGTGCCATTCTTTAGTCGTCATCGGCTTATGAGCATGACCGGTAGCTCTGCTCTCCCTGGCCGCTCTAAGATAGAGCCGTGAGGACAAAAGCACCAGTAAGATCACTAACCCCAGGGCAACAGCAATCAAACTCATGATCTTCAGAATTGAGCTCGCATTTTGAGGCAGAGAAATCGCTTCAATCGCGCGGTTCAACATCGGTACCACATATTGAAAAGCAACCGGCCCTGTTGTCGGCAATTCTGTATCCATATTAAAAGATCCCATATTGGACAAGACGAAAGCAAAAATACCGATAAACATCAGGACTTGAGTCACAATCATGAAACGATCCTTGCTCTTGGCAAAGACTGCCGTCCGCATCATCAATAAAATCAGGATGGCATCCAGACACATCGGAATCACGGCTCCGAAAATCAGAGTTAAAAAGGCATAGAGATAATAGATGGGCGACATCCCCAGCATATAGCCCAAAATAACCGTGGCAGGCAAAGTCAAAGCTAAGGGGATTACCAGAGAAAAGATATATAGATTGGCAAGTTTTGCGGCTACTATTGTGCTCGGCTTTAATGGCAAAGCCAGAAGAGTATCCAGGTCCTCGGCAAAGAAAAAGATGCCGGCGGCATAAAAAAAGCCCATGCCCAGCAGCATAAAGAAACCGGGCAAATACAATTGGGTAAGGCTGGCTTGAAATGCGGCCAGCAAGGCCGGGTCGGCCGCCGGATTGCCGGCATCAAAACCCATAGCCAGCAATTGTTTGGCAACATAGTAGCCGTTAATACCAAAGGCAAAAACCATATAAGCGAAAATAACCATCCCCAGCAAGATCTTTTTTGTCCGGTCGAGACCACGGGAGAATAAAGTCAGTTTTTTGCCTTTCTTCGACTCTCTCATTTCCAGACCAAAGACATCAGAGCCTTTGACCAGCGCCTTGGTTAAGATCCACCATTTTTTCATTCCGGATTCCCCTTCAATCCCGCACTTCAATGAGAGATAGGAAAGTTATTGTCTTCAGGCAAATGAAAGCTCTCATCCGTAAGTTCAAGGAACATTTCTTCTAAGCTGGCATTTTCTTTGAAATGGTCTCTCATTTCTTTAATCGTACCGCAGAAGATAAGCCTGCCTTTGTCGATTATTCCTACCCGATCACAAATCTTCTCCGCAACTTCCAGCACATGGGTCGAAAACAGAACCGTCAGATTGGCATCGGCATGTTGCCGCATCCGGTTCTTGAGATTAAAGCTGGAACGCGGATCGAGACCGGTCATCGGTTCATCCAGAATCCACACCGGAGGCTCACTGATCAGTGCGCCTATCAATACAATCTTCTGGCGCATACCGTGAGAATAACTGCTGATCTGATCATTGAGCACATCTGCCAAAGAATATTCTTCGGCCAGCTCCCTGATTCTGCTTTCCCGGACGGACGGATCTATTTCATAGATATCAGCCATGAATTTTAAATACTCGATACCCTTGAATCTCAGAAAAACATTGGGGTCATCCGAGACAAAGGAAAATTGTTTTTTTGCTTCCAGGGGCCGGCTCAAGATCGAATAGCCGTTAATTGCAATCTCGCCGGCTGTAGGTTGCAAAATACCTGTAATCATTTTCAGACAGGTCGTTTTACCCGCGCCGTTCGGCCCCAACAATCCAAATATCTCCCCCGGATAAATCTCCAGACTGAGATTATCTACAGCCTTTTTCTTACCGTCATAAGACTTGGTAATTTTATCGAGTGTAATCATCCCTGCCCCCTTTATCGTCCTTAACGGTGATAATGCCCTGTTGAGGGCAGCCCCGCCATCCAGCCCGATTATTTTATTCTAAGTCATCAGGCCGAATATACACAAGGAAGCGCCGCCGTTTTTACCAGAATTTAACAAGCTTTAACAAGTTAATGTAACAGATTTTCCTGTCTGATAGCCAATAATCTGTTATTATTGAGATCCAGATGAGTAGCAATTATCCAATACAGTCAAGATCATCTTCTGCCAGATCGCGGAAGCAGAGAGCCCAGTGGGTCAAAGATAGTAAAAGCCCGGGGCTGCGAATTATCCCTCTGGGCGGCTTAAGAGAAGTCGGCAAAAATATGACCTGCTTCCAATTCATGGACGACCTGATTATCGTCGATTGCGGCCTGGCTTTCCCTGATGAGGATATGCCCGGTGTCGACATCATCATTCCGGATTTCAGTTATGTGCGTGAGAATAAAGACAAGTTGAGGGCCATCTTTATCACACATGGTCACGAAGATCATATCGGCGCTCTGCCTTGGTTCCTAAAAGAGTTCAATGTTCCGGTTTACGGCGATGCTATGACTATCAAACTTGTCGAACGCAAACTCAAAGATCGCAGCTCGCAGGTCAAAGACCCCGACCTGCGTTTATTGCGTCCCGGTCAGAGGGTAGGAGCAGGACATTTCCAAGTTGAATCAATCCATGTCAATCACTCGATTGCCGACTCCAATGCCTTTGCTATTACTACGCCGCTGGGCGTTGTTCTGCACACCGGTGACTTCAAAATTGATTACACCCCGCCTACCGGAACACCGATCAATTTAAGCCGCATTGCCGAGCTGGGACGCAAAGGTATCCTGGCTTTAATCTCAGATAGCACGAATATTGAGGTGCCGGGATCAACCATGTCTGAGCTGGCTATCGGCGAAAAATTCAAAGAACTCTTCGCCAAGGCATCCGGCAGGGTTTTTGTGGCCACATTTTCATCCAATGTCTATCGCTTGCAACAGGTTATCGATGCCGCTGAAGCGGAAGAACGCAAGGTCTGCTTACTTGGTCGCAGTATGCTGAATATCTTCGAAGTGGCAAACAGCATTGGCTATCTCAGATATAAGGCCGATACGATTATTGACATCAATGCCCTGGATAATCATAAGCCGGAAGAGCTGGTCCTGATCACTACAGGCAGCCAAGGTGAACCCACGGCAGCCCTGAGTAAAATTGCCTTTGCCGAGCATAAAAATGTAGAGATAGTTGAAGGTGACACAATTATCTTGTCTTCCTCTATTATCCCCGGAAATGAAAAGCCCATCTACCGAATGATTGATGAGCTGTATCGCCGGGGAGCAGATGTCATTTATGCCTCACTGGCAGACGTATATGTATCGGGCCATGCCTATCAGGAAGAATTGAAACTGATCTATCATCTGGCCCGGCCCAAATTTTTTATCCCGGCTCACGGCGAATATCGTCATTTGCATCTCCATTCCCAAATGGCACAGCAGATGGGACACCCGAAAGAGAAGATACTGCTCTTATCTAATGGCGATATCCTTGAGTTGAATCATAATGAATCACGCTTTATCGGATTTACCGAAGGCGCGGGTGTATTGATTGACGGCTCGGGTATGGGGGATGTCGATAAATGGGTACTCAGGGATCGCTTGCGCTTAGCTGAGGATGGTGTTGTATCCGCCTTCATTGCGATCGACCCCGGCCAAAATATATTGCTCGGCCAGCCGGATATCATCGCCCGCGGCTTTATTTACGACAGTGAGATTGAAAGCACCACACTTAGCTGCCG
>JAAZGH010000152.1 GCA_012511325.1 Clostridiales bacterium
GATAATAAGCTTCACTCCCCCGGGCAGCGGCAAGGCATCAGAGAGAATAGAAATAATCTCTTTACCTCCCAGTCCGGCTAAAACAATAATGTCGGTCGCTTTAACTGTCACTGCCTTAAGTCCTTCACTATTTATCAGCCTGATGCTGTTCCCTGCGCCGGCTCGCAAAATACTCTTTCGCGCACGATCGCAAGCAGCACTGCTAATATCAATCGCAATTATTTCCTCGCATTTATTTTGGTAAGCCAATGCCAAGGGCAGCAGAGCATGATCTGTACCAATATCAATCACTCTCCGGCAGTACCCTACAGCATTAATAATATATTGCAGTCTGCGATCTAATTTGGTGACTAAATTTCTCTTAGTCAAGGTATTCTCTCAACTTTTTACTGCGGCTGGGATGCCTCATTTTCCTTAATGCTTTTGCTTCAATTTGTCTTATTCTTTCACGTGTAACATTGAATTCGCGACCAACTTCTTCCAAGGTTCGTTGACGACCATCGTCAAGACCAAAGCGCAGACGCAACACTTTCTCTTCCCTGGCGGTCAGCCCTTTTAATACCTCCAGCAACTGCTCTTTCAGTAGGGTAAAAGCAGCCTGGTCAGCCGGAGACGGCGCATCATCATCAGGAATGAAATCTCCCAGATGGCTATCTTCTTCTTCTCCAATCGGTTTTTCCAGTGAAACCGGTTCTTGAGATTTTTTCATAATTTCTCTGACTTTTTCCGGGGTAATATCCATCTCGTTGGCAATTTCTTCTATCTCAGGCTCCCTGCCCAGCTCTTGCAACAATTGTCGTTGGATGCGGATCAACTTATTAATAGTTTCCACCATATGGACGGGTATACGAATCGTCCTCGCCTGATCAGCTATAGCTCTGGTAATGGCCTGACGAATCCACCAAGTGGCGTAGGTACTGAATTTAAAGCCTTTGGTATAATCAAATTTATCCACTGCCTTGATCAGTCCAAGATTACCTTCCTGAATCAAATCCAAGAATTGCATGCCTCTTCCCGTATACCGCTTGGCAATACTTACTACTAAGCGTAAATTTGCTTCTGTCAAATGTTGTTTGGCAAATTCATCACCGGCCTCCATACGTATCGCCAACTCTCTCTCCTCTACAGCCGTCAGCAGATCAACTTTGCCAATTTCTTTTACATACGTGCGAACCGGGACGTCAACCAACATAGAATCATTAAAAGCCTCAGCTTTTTTATTTCGATCGTGCTCTCGCTCCGCTTCCTCTTTCTCATCAATGACCTCAATGCCGGCCCGCTCCAGTCCATCGATAATCTCATCCAGGCGGTCTTCTTCAAATTTTATGCGCTCCAAATAATCAAGCACATCATCTTGCTTAAGGGTTTTTTTGTTTGCTCTGCCTTTAGTAATCAATGGACGCAAAACGGACATATCGAGATCGGACAATGGTACATCATCAATATCAAGATCATCATCAAGCTCATCATCACTCAAATCAAAAATATCTTCTTCAATATTATCTTCCGTGTCATCAGAAATATCATCAAACATATCGACATCTAACTCTTCATCTTCGCCTGCTTCAAATTCGTCAATAGTTTTGTCATCATCCAGAAAATCCTCTGCTTCCGGATTGTCCTCATACTCATCTAAGTCCTGAACAACTTCCTCAGTTGCGGCTAAACTCCGTTCGTCGGTCTCAAGCGGCAATTCCACTTCCTTAGCCTTTGCCTCAGTTTTGCTTTTTACGGTTTTTTTTGTCGCGACAGCTTTTTTTTCTGTTGTGTCCTTTCTTTTAGACTCAGTTGCAGCTTGTTTTTTTTCAGTTTTACCGCGGCTGGATTTCCGGACTGCAGTTTCTTCATTTTCTGCTTGACGGTCAGAACTTTTATTAGCAGTATCCATTTTTTCGTTTTTGCTCATATGATTCTCCTTGTATATTTAAGTTCGTCAGGATCGTGGTATCTTGACGGTATTTTCTGTTAATCCCATAAGCCACGTGGGATAATAGAACCGTGCAGTTGAGGGCGTCGGCATCCTCCTTAGTAATAGTTGAAATAATTAATTAGTAGAGTTTTTGTTTCCATTTGATCGCCTGAGTTTGTAATTCCTTATATCTGGACATATATTCAGCTCTGTCAGAGGGGCTGGCAGCAGCTTTCGCCTTAGCTAGCAGTGCTTCGCCTTCTCTGTCGAATCTCTCTGATCTCAGGCGATGGAATAAACGTTCTATTGCAGCTCGCTTTTGCCGCATACCTGTTAACTCAATTGAATTTATGCTGGCTTCCATCAAAGAATTGGCAAGATCACGGTCGCCATCGCCACCAATTGATTCCTCAATAATTCCAGGCAGATTGGCAGTCGAAAAAGATCCGTCTTCGCTGGCAGCTAACAGTCTGCTTGCAACTTCTCGCAGCAGGCCTGCAGAAAAGTCTTCAGGCTCAACCACAAAATCAAGTTCAGTCAGCAGATCATTAATCTCACTCAACAGGATAATAAGTTGTATCTCATCCTCTCTGGCAGCGGAGATATCTTTCGCCCTTGCTCCGGCCCTTGAGATTGTCCCTCCATCCAAAGCCTTTCTGTCCTGACTATTTTGATCGGGATTACGCCTCCGGGCGATTTCAGTCATAACGGCCTTTGTTGTTGTACCGATTTCTGCAGCTACTTTGGCAGCATAAATCTCCCGCAGTATAGCGTTCTTTTCTTTAGCAAGCAGATTGCAGGCCAGATTCTGATAGCCCAGGATTTGTAAAACTCCATCCTCGGATAATGATTCCTGCCTAATCATTTCCAGCTCAAAGGCCAACGGCTCCATCACATTATCTAACAGGGCCTTAAACCTGGTAGGTCCATAGGCGCGGACATAATCATCCGGGTCTTTATTTTCGGGGATAAGCAGTACGGACACCTCTATTCCGACTCTCTCCAGCAGAGCGGTAGCTTTCGAAGTGGCGTTTCTGCCTGCCCGATCCGCATCAAAACAAGTAATGACACGATCAGTATGCCTTTTTAGTAAATTGGCCTGGGCAGAAGTTAGAGCAGTACCCAGTGTTGCTGCGGCATAATCAATCCCAGCCAAGTATAGACTTATTACATCAAAATATCCTTCAACTATAATTATCCTGTCTGACTGGCTGGACTTGACAAAATTGAGCCCATACAAATGCTTGCCCTTATGATAAATTGCAGTTTCATTGGTATTCAAATATTTAGGTCCTGATTCATCTAAAGCACGTCCGCCAAAAGCAATCAGATTGCCTTGAACATCAAAGATCGGAAAAATAATCCGGTTGCGGAAAAAGTCAATTAATGTTTTTTGTCTGCTATATATAGCCAAACCTGAGGTGAGCATTTCCTCTTGTGTATAGCCCTTGCTTTGCAGGTGCTGACAAAGTTGATCCCAGGCGGCCGGCGCAAAGCCCAAGCCAAATCTTTTAGCAACAGATTGATGAATTGTTCTTTGCTCCAGATAGTATCTCGCCTTAAGCCCCTCATCATCCAGAAGCTTAGAATAGTAGAATCGCGCCGCATCCAACATAATAGCCAGGAGTCTCTTTCTGGCGCGTTGTCTTGCGATCAGTTGAGGGTCATCGTCTTCCGGTATTTCAAGGTTGACACGTTTAGCCAGGAAACGTACAGCATCCGGGAAAGATAAATGCTCAATTTCTTGGATAAATTTAATTGCATTGCCACCTTTATGGCAGCCGAAACAATAGAATATCTGTTTTCTGGGTGCTACGCTAAAAGAAGGAGTCTCCTCCTCGTGAAAAGGACAGAGTCCAAAAAGATTGGCCGAACTCTTTTTTTCAAGCGGGACATAAGAAGAAACCAAATCAACTATATCCGTTCTGGCCAATACCTCACTGATTAAATTTTCCGGGATCAGACCTGCCAAAGAGCTTCCACCAATCATATTTCAATCTTTGCTCATTGATAGATTCGCTTCAAATCAGAATTTATCCTCTCTGCGGGTACTTTTTCTATATGCGAGCCAGAGCGCGCATTCAAGCCTTTTCTTCATTAAGCGGCAACTGATCTCATTCAAGCCGGTGAGATCGCCATTGACATGAAGAACATCCGCCGCGCAACCGCCGCCACAATGATATCGTGCCCAGCAGCTTGAGCACGGCTCCTGATCGGACAGTAAAAAGCGGTAGAAACTTTCCCGGACAGATCGCTTTAGATTATGTCGTTCATTGCGGACAGAGCCCAAGAGATACTCTCTCTCTCCTACCAGTTGATGACAAGGATAGATATCCCCGTTTGCCGCGACAGCACAATATTCCAAACCAACACCACAGCCCTTAAGCCTCTTGTACAGACAAGGGCCGCCGGATAGGTCCAACGCAAAATGAAAATAATTGATATCTTTGCCCCGTCTATCAAGCTCATCAATGGCTAAGGCCAACTTTTCATACTCCATTTCAATAGCAGGAATATTCTCCAAACCTATACCATAATCACAACCGGGAGCTGAAATAACGGGTTCCAGAGAAATATTGCTGCCAAATTCAGCCAGATGAAGAGCGTCAGCAGTGAAATCTAAATTATATAAGGTGAAAGTGCCGCGGATATAATACTCCTGTCCCGCTCTTTCAGCAATAAAATCACGAATCTTTGGAGCCACCATGTCATAAGAGCCATTTCCTCCGGCATCTAGGCGCATACGGTCATTTACTTCCCGCCTGCCATCGAGCGAAAGTACCACATTTTTGAAATATTTATTGATAAAAGAGGTTTTTTCAGCATCCAAACAGGTTGCATTTGTAGTCAAAGTCAATCTTATATTCTTGCCTGCAGCTAAACCGGCTTGTCCGGCATATACTGCCAGTTGCTTAACTACATTCCAGTTAAGCAATGGCTCACCGCCAAAAAAGTCCAGGTCTAAGTTTTTTCTACCTGCCGATTTTTCGATGAGAAAATCTACAGCGCGCTTTCCCGTCTCGTAGCTCATCATGCTCTGCTCTGAATCGCCATAAGTGCCATCTGCTGCGAAACAATATCTGCATCTAAGATTGCAAGCCTGGCAAATTATCAGACACATAGCCTTAAGCACTACACCGTCCGGATATAATTGATCAGCACTAATCTTGACGCCTTCGGCAAAAAGCTCGCCGGCTTCAATCAGTTGTTCTATCTCGGAGCATAAAACAGCCACTTCCTCAGCTGGCAGCTTCGGAACATAATCTCCGGGCCGATCCGGCATTTTTGAACCGTTAGCCTGACAAGCCTGAATAAGTAAAAAAGCGGCTTCATCCAGGTGATGGAAGGCGCCGCTTTCGCTGTCATAGGCAAAAAACTCACCGTTAAATTGGAAAGTATGAGTCAATTCTGAGTATCTCTCTTTTCGCAAGGCTGGTTCGCTACGGTGCAGGAGGTCTTGCATGCTGACTGGCATGAAGTTTGACACTCGCCGCAGGCTTTGCCGTCTTTGCTTGACAGTTTAGTTTTATTCTGAATTGTCTTAATATACTGCATTATGCTACCTACTTTTCTTCCTCATCCTCAGTTTCCAATACAGGTCTGCTTACACTGGAAATGGCATTTTTCTTAAAAGTCATCATAGTGTTGGCTACGCTGGTATAAATCGTCACTTCATTTTCCGTCATACTGGCAATACGACCGACAATTCCTCCGATAGTGAGCACATTATCTCCTACCCTCATGGCATCGAGCTGCTCTTTCAGCTTCTTCTCCTTTTTCTTTTGAGGCCTTATCATCAGAAAATACATCACCACAAAAAGCAGTACAAATGGGGCAATCATACCCAACATGCTGCCGGTGCCCGGCTGGCTATTGAGCGCACAATATTGTAAACTAAAAGTCATTATATATCCTCCAGTATATATTCAGATATGCCATATCATATCATTAAAAGAAAAATACTGTAAAGGGAGTAAAGTCGCAGGTATAGAACTATGAGTTATGCTGACAAAATCTTTGTTGAAAACTGCAGAACCATTTTAAACGAGGGCATTAGTAATGAGGGTACAGCTATTAGACCTCGCTGGCAGGACGGTACTCCTGCCTATTCAATCAAAAAATTCGGCCTTGTCAATCGCTATGATCTAAGTAAAGAGTTTCCACTTCTTACTTTAAGGCCAATCAATTGGAAAGCTGCCTTGCGCGAGATTCTCTGGATCTGGCAGAAAAAATCCAATATTATTGCCGAGCTCGGCAGCAAGATCTGGGATCAATGGGAAATGCCTGACGGCACGATCGGCAAGGCCTACGGTTACCAACTGGGGCAAAAGCATATCTATCCTGAGGGAGAATTTGATCAAGTTGACCGTATTCTTTGGGAATTAAAGCATACTCCGTCCAGCCGTCGTATGCTGACCAGTCTGTTTAATTTCGCAGATCTGCATCAGATGGCACTATATCCTTGTGCCTGGAGCATGACATTTAATGTCGAAGGCGACAAACTCAATGCCATTCTTAATCAAAGATCGCAGGATATGCTTGCTGCCAATAATTGGAATGTAGTTCAGTATTCTGCATTGGTAATGATGATTGCTCAAGTTTCGGGATTCCAACCCGGCGAATTTATCCATGTCATTGCGGATGCCCACATTTACGATCGACATATTGAGCTGGTGGAAAATGTTATATCTCGCCCTGCTTTTACTGCTCCTGTATTCAAAATTGATCCCGCAGTTAAGAATTTCTATGACTTTACTATTGACAGCTTTGAGGTCGAGGATTATCAGCATGGCGATAAGATCGGCGCCTTCCCGATTGCCGAATGAAAAACAAACTTAGGGGAATCTGATGAAAATAGTAGTAGCTTGTGATCGCAACTGGGGAATCGGTTTTGAGGGCAACCTCTTGGCGCATATCAGGGGTGATTTAAAGCGCTTTCAAGCAATTACTGCTAATAATATTGTTGTCTATGGCCGCAAATCTCTTGCTACTTTTCCCGCCGCACAGCCCCTAAAAAACCGTCTTAATCTGATTCTGACCACAGATAAGAATTTCTCTGCACCCCCGGCTTTAATTGTTTACAGCCTGCCGGAATTATTGGCACTGCTACAGAAATTAAAATTGCAATTTGCAGAGAAAACTATTTTTATCATTGGGGGGGCAAGTGTTTATGAACAATTGCTGCCTTACTGTGATGAGATCTTTTTGACTGAGATCGATACGGAATTTGTTGCCGACAGTTACTTTCCTGATCTGACAAGATATGAGAATTGGCACAAGTCCAATGTAGAATCCTGGCAAGAAGAAGAAGGTCTCAGATATCGCTATGTCAACTATAAACATATTAGAAAACTGACAATACGCAGGCTAGTCCTTAGTGATGCTTCAGAGTTGGCAAAACTAGGTCTGGCAGGTCTGCCGACTACAGCTAAGCAACTGCGTTCATTGTTTAGACTCTGGAATCAAGCCGACAGCGGCAGCATCCTTTATTCAATACTCGACCGGGGTAATGTAATTGGCTTGGCACGGGTAGTCCAACCTGTATTGAATAGTGACTTAGTCTGTCTGAGCTGGCAGACGCCTCATTCCCTTACACAGTCTGATTATGAATCAATAATTGATCAGGTTCTTAGTTTTAATTCTGAGTTTTACAGACTAGAAGTTATTTCTGAGCTGGAATTGGCAAACTCAGAAAAAACCTTAGCGCTATTGGGCACCAAAAGCGGTCAACATGCCCCCGCCTATTGCAAAACAGTGTTTCGACCGGATCGCGCAGGCTTGGCAATTGCCTTCGTTCCCTTCCGTTCTTTTGGTTACTTGACCATCAAAGCATTGGCAACGGAGGCCAGGGTAGTAGAAATCTCTTTTTGGCGTTCAGACGAAATCCTGGCTGATCCCGATCTCCTTTCTGCCGCTGAGCACTTGGGTTTGATAGACAATAACGGCAGGCCAATTTTAGAAGACTCTGATCGGACAATATATGCCGGTGAGTTAAATCGGGATTATCTAATACAAGTTAGTGCTGATTTGCTGAATTATTTGTCCGGCAATATTGCGTCCCCTCCGATTCAATATGAATTACTACAGTCAACTGAATTCCAGCGCAGAGTTTGGCAGGAAATTATGAACATTCCCTATGGCAGCACCGCTACCTATGAGCAGATCGCCGCCCGGGTAGTGCCGGAAGCTGAGAATCATCAGAATTATGC
>JAAZGH010000153.1 GCA_012511325.1 Clostridiales bacterium
CACTTAACCAATATTTTACCCGATATTTTACCCGGATATTATTCGGACTTGTCATGGCGGTTTTATAATCAAGACGGTCTTATACCAAGTCCGTAATGAATTACAAGGAGATAGTGAGAAATGCAGAAAAACAAAATTTCAATAATAATTTCATCACTTTTGCTCGTGGCTATTTCGATTATGATCGTAGGCATAGCCGCTTGCACTTCAAACCAAACCGAAAACACTACCGCAGCTAAAAACGCGGAAAACAACAATACCCCCGCAGCCCAGGATACTGAAGGACCGAAAGCGAATACAAAACCAATCGTTGTAACCTGGTATCCGAATGAATCATCTAACACTCATGATCAAGTGCGCGCGGAAGTCGGCAGATTAATTAAGCAGGCTACCGGCAGGGAGGTCGAGCACAAACTGACGACCGACTACACGATAGCCATTGAAGCAATCGCGAGCGGATCGGCCGATATCGCTATTGCGATGGGCGCAGTCGGATATATAGAGGCCAAGGACCGCAATCCGGAGATTGATGTTCTGTTTGTTAACAGCGACGAGAATTGGAAATTAGACGGGGCCAAATATTTTGCCTGGCTGTGCGTACCCGCGGAAGAGGCAGACCAATATAAAAGCGGCGACACATACTCCATCGACAATATAAAAGGGAAAAAGATGTCCTTTGTTTCCAACAGCTCTACTTCCGGATTCAGAGTTCCTACTTCCTCGATTATCTCTCATTTTGCGGGTGACAACCTGGATGAAGACAAATTGATTGAAGGCGGTCCCGGCATGTTCTTCAGCGAGGTGTACTTCGGAGGCTCTCACCAGGGTTCAGCCGTTAATTTGCTCAGCGGCAATGCCGATGTTGCAGCTTTCTGCGATATCGAAGTACAGCCGTATGTAGAAGCCAAAACCGGAGACGAAAGCACAGTCGGTTCGGTTTATACCGTAAGAGAAGGCGCCGATGCCCCCTTCGACCAATATGTGGGGAGGGACTTCACGATAATAGCGTCTACTCCTGTTTTTAACGGTCCGAATGTATATAATCCGAAAAATTTGAGCGCGGAAGAGATAAAAGCGATTCAGGATTTGTTTACCTCGGAAGAAGTCGCGAGCAACGAGATACTGTTTTATGACGACAGCGTCGAAGGCGCGGTGGGATTGTACAAAAAATCTAAGAGTTACGGCTTTGTTCTCACGAGCGATTCATGGTACGACCCGTATCGCAAATAGCGCAAGCAGATTGATTTGAAGACAAGAAGACATTATTGATAAATGCCTATCTTAGAATTTAAAAATGTAAGCAAAATATACAACAACACAACGAAGGCGCTGACAGATATTTCCTTCTCTGTATCTGAAGGCGAGTTCGTCTCAATTATCGGTCCCTCCGGTTCAGGCAAATCGACCATCCTGCGTTGCATCAACAGACTCGTTGATGCAACGCAGGGGTCAATCATATTTGACGGCCATGATATCAAGCAAGCGGATAAAAAAGAGATACGCCAGGTTCGCAAGAAGGCGGGCATGATCTTTCAACACTACAATCTGGTCGATCGCCTTAGCGTGATCGAGAACGTTTTGCACGGACGACTTGGCTATAAATCCGTTATTAGCGGCGTTATCGGCCATTATACAGAGGCAGAGAAAGAGAAAGCCTTTCAGATTCTCGCCATGCTCGGACTTACGGAACAGGCATACAAGCGCTGTGATGAATTGTCAGGCGGACAAAAGCAAAGAGTAGGCATCGCGCGCTCTCTCATGCAGGAACCGAGATTAATTTTATGTGATGAGCCGATCGCATCTCTTGACCCCAGCTCATCAAAGATCATCATGGATTATTTAAGCAACATCAATGAAACGATGAAGATTACTTGCATTGCAAATTTGCATCAGGTTGACGTCGCATTGAGGTATGCCAAAAGGATAATCGGCATTACCGCCGGACAAATCGTCTATGATGGTCCGCCTGAGAAACTGACCAAAGCAAAAATCTATGACATATACCAATCTGACGAAGGCGAATTAATTACGGACGTCAAGTAAGCAAATGGATCAAACACAGGAAAAAGCACCCAGACCCCAGGATCAAACATCCGTGTTCGTAACGAGAAAACGAACATTTACATTGGCATTTCTCGGCGTGGCTCTTATTTTTGTGATATCCGCCGTTGCGACCGATTATGAAGTTATCGGCGGTCTTGAGTCGATTCCGAAAGCTGTCGTCTGGATGGCCCGGCACTTTATACCTGACGCAAAAGCATGGTCCCGACTGCCTTATATACTTTCCAAGCTAAGCGAAACCGCGCTTGTATCGGTAGCTGTCACTGTGTGTGCCGCTATATGCGCGTTTTTCTTTAGTTTACCGGGGACAAAAACTACCAAAACCGCTCCTTGGATAGCGAGAATAGTCAGGATTATCGCGGCCTTTTTCAGGAATGTACCGGATATAGTCTGGGCCATACTTTTGCTGTTCTCTTTCGGCGAGAATATCTTAACAGGATTTTTTGCCTTATTTTTCGCCACTTTCGGCATGCTGACGCGAACGTTTATTGAAACAATAGATGAGGTCAGCGCATCCTGTGTAGAAGCGCTGTACGCCACAGGCGCGACCTCACTGCAAACAGTATTTAACGGCGTCATCCCCTCGTCACTGCCCGAAATAGTTTCCTGGGTTTTGTATATGATCGAAACCAATATCCGCTCGTCGACATTGATCGGCATGCTTACGGCAACAGGAATCGGCTATTTGTTCGACCTTTACTACAAGCGTATGGATTACAGCTCGGCCAGCCTTGTCGTGATTTCTATTGTGATACTGGTTATTGCCATAGAGATACTGTCGAATAAAATCAGAAAGGTGATTATGTAATGAGTGAGCTTGATATCGCGGGCCAGCCCCCCCTTTCGCTGGAAATAAGCCAATATATACGAAAAACACGCGGCGGGAAAATCAAAACAGCGACCAAATCGAGAAGCGACCACGCCATTAAAATAACGATATTTGTCTTGCTGACTCTTACCATATATGGCTTTGCGACCTTCAATTATAAAAACGTTGATATAGCGAAAGCCTTGGCCGGCACCTGGAGCAATATCAAAGTATTGTTCGGTCAGCCGAAGTTGACATATGGTACCTGGGGCGGATCATTGAAGGCTTTATTTGTGACATTTTCCCTCGGTGCGCTTGCGACTATTTTTGGGGCAATAATAGCTTTTTTCGGCTCTTTATTGTGCGCCAAGAATATTGCCAATTCATTTGTAGCCAATATTACGAAGAGTTTCGTTGCCTTCATAAGAGCAGTGCCGACGATATTGTGGGTATTGATTTTTACAGTCGCGGCGGGTCTGGGCAGTGTCGCGGCCGTTATTGGTCTGACCTTTCACAGCGCCGGCTATTTGATCAAAGCGTATGCCGAATCCATTGAAGAGATGGACGAAGGTACTATCGAGGCCTTAAAAGCCAGTGGCGCGAGTTTCTGGCAAATTGTGTTTCAAGCTATTCTCCCTTCCTCTATCAGCCGTATGACAGCATGGACATTCCTGCGCTTTGAAATAAATTTTACCAATGCGCTTGCCGTAGGTGCGGCAGCAGGAGTAGGCGGGATCGGATTTGATTTATACATGGCAGGCAACCATTACTTTGACCTACGCGAACTCGGCTTCATCACATATATTGTTGTTGCGGCAGTGATTCTGTTGGAGATGATTGCAACAAAAATAAAAGCGACGGTGAGATAAGGCTGTCGGCATCTAAATATAGATTTACGAAAGAGCTCTGATAATGCAACAAACTTTTTATAACTTTTCAGCATTTGAATTATTAAAAGACAGAAAGCCGTTATTGGTGTGCGATGAAGCTTTTGATTTATTTGACATTGAGTTTCCTTGCGAAGTTACAAGATTCAGCGATTTCACTTCCAATCCGGATTATGAGGATATAAAGTCAGGAGTAAAAGTTCTAAAAAAGAACAGATGTGACTTTTTAGTGGCAATCGGCGGCGGAAGCAGCATAGATACCGCCAAGAGCATCAAATATTATAATCATATCAATCTGCCGCTAATGGCAGTTCCTACGACTTCCGGCACCGGCAGCGAAGCGACTCACTTTGCAGTCATGTACAGAAACGGTAAAAAACAATCCGTAGCCGATAAAAAACTCTTGCCGGAATACGTGATTCTACAGGCCAACACGCTCAAAACACTGCCCTTGTATCAAAAAAAGTGCACCATGCTGGATGCGCTCTGCCAAGCGATCGAGTCCTGGTGGTCAAAAAGAGCGACGCCGGAAAGCATTCTATATTCCCAAAAGGCGATCTATCTGATTCTCAGCAACATGGAAAGCTATTTGCAAAACGACAATGACGGCAATACTAAAATGCTTATCGCTGCCAATTTGGCAGGCAAAGCGATCAATATCACTACTACGACCGCTCCCCATGCTATGAGCTATAAGTTGACCTCTCTTTATGGGCTGCCGCATGGCCATGCTGTTGCTATCTGTCTTCCTAAAGTATGGAGATACATGAAGAATTTCAATGACATCGCTAATGCGCTTGGTACAGAACATTATGAAGACGCAGTGGCGTTTTTTGAGGAAATGCTGTCGGAGCTGGAGATCTTGCCGCCTCAAAATGTTGATGCGGGCGATTTGGAGATTCTGACACAATCGGTAAATCTGCCAAGGTTGAATAATAACCCGGTCCGACTTAATAAGAAAGCAATAAAAGAATAATATAGAGAGATTTTGGAGATGGGAAATGGCGAAGACGATTAAAACAGTTATTTTTGATTGGGCCGGAACAACTGTAGACTACGGTTGTTTCGCACCGATAAAAGGTTTTATAGACGGTTTTAAGAGCATCGGCATCGATATCACCAATGAGATGGCGCGAAAACCAATGGGCTTATTGAAGATTGACCATATCCGGGCAATTGCCGCCATGTTGCCGGAGCCGATTTCTGAGGAGCAGATTCTCAAGGCGTATGAGGTGTTTGAGGAAACCCTCTTTGCCAATATTGAGCAGCACTGCGATATTAAGGATCATGTTATAGAAACAATCGCCGCTCTGCGGGAGCAAGGAATCAAAATCGGTTCCACTACGGGATATACAGCCGCTATGATGGAGCGCGTCTTGCGAAAAGCAAAGGAGCATGGATTCTCGCCGGATTTCTGCATCAGTGCCGATCAGGTTGCCAAAGGCAGGCCGTATCCGTACATGATCTGGCACAATCTCATGCAATTCGGCATTTCGGATCCGAGAGAAGCCGTAAAAGTCGGTGATACGGCGGCCGATATAGCAGAGGGTAAAAACGCCGATTGTTGGACTGCGGGCGTCATTATGGGTTCATCGGAACTCGGTCTCACCCGCGCTGAGGTTGCCGCCTTATCGGAAACTGAGCTGGAAGATCGGAAAGCAATTGTGCGCGCGGCATATTACAAGGCCGGAGCCGATTATATCATTGATGATATGAACGAACTTTTAGATGTTGTTGCCGATATTAACCGCAAGCTCGCTCAGAATGCCGCTCGCAAACTGTTAACACCCGGTCCGCTGACAACACGCCCTGCCGTTAAACGGGCCATGCTGACCGATCATTGCACCTGGGACGATACATATAAAGCGATCACAACTTCTGTACTGAACGATATTACGCATATTTCCGCCAACGATGATTATGCCGCCGTTTTATTGCAAGGCAGCGGTTCATATGCTGTAGAAGCCATGATCAACAGTCTGTGCGGGAAAAGCGAGAAAATCCTGTTTTTAGTGAACGGCGAGTATGGCAGACGAATGTTGACTATTGCCGACGATTCGCGCCGGTACTACGAATGTTTAGTGTTTGATGAGACCTTGCCGATAGACACGGCGGCGGTTAAAGAGAGACTGCAAAAAGACGGGGACATTGATGTGGTTGTGTTTGTTCATTGCGAAACCACAACCGGCATTATCAATCCCCCGGCGGAATTGACGAAGCTCGCTAAATCATACGGCAAAAAGGTTTTTGTCGATGCCATGTCAAGTTTCGCGGCTTACGATATCGATATGCCGGGCCTGGATATTGACGCGCTGGCGGCAAGCTCCAACAAATGCCTGGAAGGATTGCCGGGATTGGCTTTTGTGATAGCGAAGAAAACGCTGATCAAGAGAAGTTGCGGCAATTCCTTATCCCACAGTCTTGATCTATTTGATCAATACCAAAGCCTATACGCAGGTGGCGGCAAATTCCGTTTTACCTCGCCGACCAATGTCCTGCTGGCGCTGAGGCAGGCGCTTGATGAATATAAGAAAGAAGGCGGGCTCCCCGCCCGCAGAAAGCGCTATCTGGCAAATCATGAGATTCTGGTCCGGGGACTCGAAAAACTTGGCATCCGATCCATAATTGCGCCTGAACATCAATCGTATATTATTACAACATTTGAACTCGGAAATCTTAATTTTGCTAAGTTGTACGAAGCGCTTAAATCCGATGGATTTATTATCTATCCCGGAAAACTAACCTCAATGCCGACATTCAGATTGGGCAATATCGGCGATGTATATCCCGAGGATATGGCTAATCTTGTAGCTGCAATAGAAAAATGTATTTGAGCGCCGGAGAATTTCTCTTTGTTCAGCAGCCGGCGTCGTATTCGGCTACCAGCCGGCGGATCACCGCAAGATCTGATTCAATTGCCACTGAAGTACTGCCGCGCTTTTGTTCTGCGTCTGCTCCTTTGCCGGCGACAATCAGCAAGGTGGGTTTTGTCGCGCTCATGAAGGCAGTGCGGATAGCTGTCGGGCGGTCGGGTATGATCTCGTAGCTGCCGCCCGCGGCTTCAATATATGAGCCGACTTCGCGGCAGATGGCCATTATATCTTCGTGGCCCGGATCGTCCTCGGTCAGGTAGATATAATCGGCATGGCGGCCGGCGACCTGTCCCAATCCGTGACGGCGGCTGACCGCCTTATCTCCGGTCGCACCGAAGACAATAATATGCTTGTAGCCGCTGAACTCTTTGGCGGCCGTCTCGAACAGTTTTTCGAAAGAGAGCCGATTGTGGGCATAATCAACCAAGGCGATGATCTGCCGGTCCCTGGTCGGGATCAATTCCATTCTGCCGGCAGTGCGGGCAGTGAGAGCGCCGGCTTGCATGTGCTTAAGCGGGCAGCCCAGAAGATAGGCGATAGAAATCGCGGCTAGTGCGTTTTCGATATTGAATAGCCCCAGCATGCCGATCTCAAAAGGGAAAGTGCCCTCCGGCAGCTTGACATCAAAGCTGTAGCCCGGTTCTCTGTTTTTCACATTCGCGGCCGCAAAGTCAGCCAGGTCATCCTGGCAGGAATAATACAGCAGCCGATTGCCTTGCTTTATTGCGGCATCGGTGATAAGACTCTGCTCGGGCAGGTCACGATTTATCACCGCCTGCTTGCTGTGCTCGAATATACGCAATTTGGCGGCGAAATAGTCGGCGAAATCCGGATGTTCGATAGCGCTGATATGATCTTCCGAAATATTCAGGAAAGCGGCAACTTCGAGCTTGATACCGTCCAGACGATTGTATTTTAAGCCCTGGGACGAAACCTCCATCACCAGGTAGCGGATATTGCTGCAGCGCGCATGGTGCAAATGACGGTAGAGCTCTATGGCCTCCGGCGTAGTCAGTTGCGACTTGAAGCAATCAACTCCATCGTAGGTGTCAATAGTTGAGATGAAGGCGATATCGGGTCGTCCTGAGTCTTTTTGCCAGAGATTGAGCATCTCGCGCAGGAAGTACAAGGTGGTGGATTTACCTTTGGTGCCCGTGATGCCGATGATGCTCAGATCCTGTTCCGGGTGGTTGAAGTAGCGTTGGGCCAGCAGAGGCATGGTCTCGCGAATATCGCGGACTATGATATGAGGCAGATCTGACAGGGGGGCGCCTTCGGCGATATAAGCAACGGCGCCGTTAGCGATAGCTTGCTGCAAATATTCGGACTTGAAGGAGCGTCCTTTGCAGACGAACAGGCTGCCCGGCGTGACTTGCCTGGAGTCATAGGTCAGTCCGGTGATCATGGGATTGTCGCCCAGCTTGTTCTCGCTGACCAGAGCGTCGAGGTCGCGGGCGTATTCTGCTAATTTATATCGTTCGAGTGCAGCCATTTGTGTCCTCCGACCTGATTAGCCGCGGCTGGCGGTTTAATTTATCATAGCACGACGGGGATAACTGCGCACGCAATCAGCGTATACCGGCGGCTTCCGCCGGCAACGCTTTTCTTGAAGCGGACATCTTGTTGTGCTAGACTGACACGCGTTAGCTGTCTTCATGAGGGGAAGCCTGCCATAATATATTCTACTGTTCTCGCTTGTGGTATTAGTTATCATGGCGCAGGAAGACTGCCTTAACTATAGGATAGAAGAAGTGGAGCGCTTGTAAAAATGCCGGAAACGGAAGCAGATTCAGACCGCAATAATAATACTCCGATCTCAGTGGACAACAATGATGTCGTCCCGGACGGTGAGATGAAAACTCAAAAAGCGGAAGAGCAAAACAGGGAAGCCCGGAAAGAGAATATTCAAGGGGCGGCAATTCAAGATCCCGATCAGCAAAGCACAGAAGCTGAAAAAACATACGAGCCTGAGAATAGACAGAAGCAAAAGCGCGCACCCAATCTGAAATTACGCGCGGCCGTTAAGATATTTTTCTTTTTTGCTCTGACTTGTATCCTTTTTTTAACACTCTGGGGCGTGACTACCTATGACAGTCTTAATCTGAGCGAAATTGTTTTCCATCTGCATTTGCCTTTCAAAGGAACAGGTGGCGGTCTCGTACTTAAGGGCGCGCTCTGGACCTTGATTCCCTCGTTTTTTGTCACAATCTTTTTCGGGCTTTTAGTCTGGCCCTTGCCCGGGAATTTTGTTCCCTTTGCCTGGTACAGAGACCGAAAACTGAAAGTCCGTCTGGCCAGAGGCCTGACGCTGATTCTGATTGTGATTGAAGTTTTTCTGGTGCAGTATTATCTGGATATAGTCGGTTTCATCCGCGCCGAGTTCGCCTATACCTCCTTTATTGAGGACAATTATGTCGATCCGAACCAAGTTCGTCTGCAAGCGCCGCCACAAAAGAGGAATCTGGTTTTTATTTTTCTTGAGTCCATGGAGTCGACCTATATGTCCAAAGAAGACGGGGGAATGATGGAAAACGGCCGGCTCGAGCATCTTCCTCTGCTGGCCAAAGAAAATATCAATTTCTCGCATCATGATCTGCTGGGCGGTTTTAGAAGCAGTGTCGGCACCAGTTGGACGGTAGGCGCGGCTTTCGGCGCTATTACCGGATTGCCGCTCAAGCTCCCCATCAATGTTAACGGCATGTCCAGGATTGAGGAATTCTTCCTGGGCGCTACGACCCTGGGCGATATTCTAAAAGAGGACGGCTACACTAATGTATTGATGACCGATTGCGATTCCACATTCGGCGGACAGGCCATGCTGTACGATCAACATGGCGATCATTTGATTCTCGATCTCAACTGGGCCAGAAAATCCGGCAGAATTCCCAAGGACTATTTTGTCTTCTGGGGTTTTGAAGATTACAAGCTTTTTGAATTTGCCCGGGAGGAGCTGTCTACT
The DNA here is from genome assembly GCA_012511325.1 of Clostridiales bacterium. Taxonomy (GTDB): domain Bacteria; phylum Bacillota; class Clostridia; order Saccharofermentanales; family DTU023; genus UBA1046. Next base: position 9,589 of record JAAZGH010000153.1, read on the forward strand.
CTGGCGGCGGCCGGCAGACCTTTTTCCCTTACTTTATTTACAATGGATACTCATTTTGAAGATGGTCATAAATGTCCGAAATGTCCTAATAAATTTAAAGACAAATATTCAAATGTCATTGCCTGCTCAGACCGGCTGGTGACAGACTTTGTGCGCTGGATTCAGGAGCAGGATTTCTATGAGAATACGACCATTGTTGTGGTGGGCGACCATTTGACTATGGATAAGGATTTTATGAAAGAAGTGCCTCGCGAAGAGAGAGCAGTCTTTAATGTTTTTATCAATGCCGCCGCGACGCCGGTCAGAACCAAAAATCGTGAATTCATGGCTACAGATCTATTTCCCACCACTTTGGCGGCAATGGGCTATGAGATTGAAGGCGATCGTCTGGGTCTGGGTACGAATCTGTTCTCCGGCAGAAAAACTCTAGCCGAAGAATTGGGCGTTGAGGAACTGGATCAGCGCTTCAAGGAACGCTCCGCTTTTTACGAGCGCAAATTTCTCTATAATCTGGAATAGTTCAGGCTAGTATTCTCTTATTAAGGAGCGACTACTAGGGGGCGGCCTTGGAGATCATCCAGCGGATGGATTTTATTAAAGCACATCTTTTAGCGCTCCGAGTGCAGATAACATATATATAAATATTTCGCCTGCAGCCATTTTTGAGTTTCTCGGATAACCGGTGACAAGTTGTGAGCTGTTAAAAACTGTCCGCCGGCGTCGGAGACTGGCAAGAGGCAACAATATATTGCATAATAGAACTTTGAGTTCACAGAGGACCGGTATTTGCATGAAGAAATATGATTTCAAGAAAATCGAACAGAAATGGCAGCAGCATTGGGACGAAAGCGGAGTCTTTGAGGCGGATCAGCCTGCGGACGGCTATGTCCCGGACAAGCCGAAGTATTATTGCCTGGTGGAATTCCCCTATCCTTCAGGTCAGGGACTCCATGTCGGCCATCCGCGCAGCTATACGGCTCTGGACGCTATCGCCCGCAAGAAGCGCCTGGAGGGCTATAATGTGCTGTATCCGATGGGATGGGACGCTTTCGGTCTGCCGCCCGAGAATTATGCCTTTGCCGCCAATATTCATCCTGCTGTTGTCACCGAGGATAATATCCGCAGCTTCAAAAAACAGCTAAAGAGCCTGGGCTTTTCCTTTAACTGGGCCAGGGAAGTCAATACGACCGACCCGGCATACTACCATTGGACGCAATGGATTTTTCTCCAGCTATATAAGCATGGTCTCGCCTATAAGAAAGAGATGAATGTCAATTGGTGCCCGGCCTGCAAGATCGTCCTAGCCAATGAGGAAGTGGTTGACGGCGCCTGCGAGCGCTGTGGCGCGCTTACAACCCACAGGGTCAAAAGCCAGTGGATGCTGAGGATCACGGACTATGCCGACAAACTCCTGGACGGCCTTGATCGACTGGACTTTATCGATCGCGTCAAGCTGCAGCAGCGCAATTGGATCGGCCGCTCGCACGGTATGGATATTAAATTCGCTACCACCGGCGGCGATACCCTGATTGTCTATACGACCAGGCCGGATACATTGTGGGGAGCGACCTATATGGTCTTGTCGCCCGAACTCGGCCTGCTGGAAGAATGGATTGGGCGGGGGCTGCTATTCAATGTGGAAGAGATCAGGGTTTATCAGGCGGAAGCGGCGCGCAAATCAGAATTTGAGCGCTCGCAACTGTCACATGACAAGACCGGTGTCCGTCTGGAGGGCGTCAAGGCCATCAATCCGGTCAATCAACAAGAAATCCCGATTTTTATTTCCGACTATGTCCTGGCGAGCTATGGCACAGGAGCTATTATGGCGGTGCCCGGGCATGACACCAGGGATTACGAGTTTGCCAAGGCTTTCGACCTGCCGATCGTCGAGGTGGTAGCCGGAGGCGATATTTCCAGGGAAGCTTATGTAAGCATTGATGATGGCGTACTGGTCAATTCCGGCTTTATTACCGGCCTCTCTGTCACCGAAGGCATAGAGCGAGTCATGAGCTGGCTGGCGGAACACGGCCTTGGCGTGCCCAAAACCAATTACAAGCTCAGAGACTGGGTTTTCTCGCGCCAGCGCTACTGGGGCGAACCGATCCCGATGGTTTACTGCGAGCAATGCGGCTGGCAGCCGTTGCCGGAATCGGAGCTGCCCCTGCTGCTGCCGGAAATTCGCTCTTATGAACTGTCCGAGACAGGAGAATCGCCGCTGTCTTTGCTCACTGACTGGGTTCAGACTACTTGTCCTGCCTGCGGCGGGCCTGCCGTCAGAGAGACCGATACCATGCCGCAATGGGCCGGATCCTCCTGGTATTTTATCCGCTTTACGGATCCGCATTGCACGACCGGCATTGCCTCTGATGAAGCGATGCGGTACTGGCTGCCGGTCGATTGGTACAACGGCGGCATGGAGCATACTACATTGCATCTGCTCTATAGCCGTTTCTGGCATCAATTCCTTTACGACATCGGTGCCGTACCTACGCCGGAACCGTATCTCAAGCGCACATCGCACGGTATGATCCTGGGCGAGAACGGCGAGAAAATGTCGAAGTCGCGCGGCAATGTCGTCAACCCCGACGATATTGTCAATGAATATGGCGCCGATACACTCCGCATGTATGAACTGTTTATCGGCGATTTCGAGAAGCCTGCTCCCTGGAGCACCAGTTCCATCCGGGGTGTCAGCCGTTATCTGGAACGCGTCTGGGCTCTGCAGGAGAAATTGATTCCCGGCACGGCCTACCGCCCGGAAACAGAGACTTTGATGCATCAGACTATCCGCAAAGTTACCAAAGATACGGATACCCTGAAAGCCAATACGGCAATCGCTCAGCTTATGACGCTGGTCAATCGTTTCTACGAATTGGAAAGCGTCAATCACGCCGAGTACCAGACACTACTGATTTTGCTCAATATCTTCGCGCCCCATATCACGGAAGAGCTGTGGGAACTGCAAAACTACGGGGGCAATATCACCGGCCAGAAGTGGCCGGTCTGGCAAGAAGAGTTGACCATCGAAGCTACTGTCGAGATCGCGATTCAAGTCAACGGCAGGATCAAAGCCAGAATTGATCTGCCCCACGATATTTCCCGCGAGGACGCCCTCGCCGCAGCCAAATCAGAAGCGCCGATCGACAGTGAGCTCGCCGGCAAAACCCTGATCAAGGAAATCTTTGTTCCGGGAAGTCTGATCAATTTCGTAGTGAAATAAAGCTAAAATACTCGCCATAATTTCTGTGAGGTAATAAATGCAAATTGTCAAAGGTAAAGCTTGGTTTAAATCCCGCCATTATAAGACGCTGAACGAGATGCTGCGGGCAAGCTGCTCTCGTTTCCCCGATAATCCCTGCGTTCGCTATCGTCTGAATCCGCAAGATCAGACGATCACGGTCCGCTACCGCCAGATGCAGTCCGACATTCTGGCCCTGCAGTACGCACTGCGCGGCTTGCAGATTGAGGACGGGAGGATCGCAGTGATCGGCGAGAACAGCTATTTCTGGATGTTGTCCTATCTGGCCACGGTTTGCGGCGCCGGTATGATCGTGCCTCTGGATCGCATGCTCAAGGGCCCCGAGATAGCTTCTTTGATCAAGCGCGCCCAGGTCGGGCTGATTTTCTATGATGCTTCTTTCCATGATACCATCGCCGAAATCGCTGCCGAACAGGAGCAATTGCAGACTCTGGTTATGATGCAGCAAGGCCGTGGCCGGGTCCAGGATCGCCGGGAGATCCTGGATCGGATGACCCGGCTTGACGCTGCGGGTATTTTAGCGAAGGCTGACAGGATCGCCCCGGCACCCGGCCGGGATGTGCCCGGATTTACGAACTATACCTTTGAGGACTTGATCACTTTTGGTTATGCGGAAATGGCCCGGGCCGCAGGTAAACAGCAAGTGGCGACAGCTTTGCTGCAGACAGCGGAAGGCAATAATCGGGCGGATCAGATCGCCGCGACAGGGGATCTGGCCTCTCTGTACGACGCCTTCGGCGCACAATTGCCGCCGCCGCCCTATGCAGAGCCCGATCCTGAGGACAGCAAAGTTCTGATTTTTACTTCGGGCACCACAGATCTGTCAAAAGGAGTTATGCTCAGCCACCGGGCGCTGACAGCCGATCTGGAAGCTCTGGGAGGGGTCGTGACTTTTGATGACAATCTGCGCTCACTGTCGATTTTGCCGCTGCACCATGCCTTTGAAAATACTTGCGGTTTCCTGTGTGTCCTTTATTTTGGCGGCAGCATCCATATCTGTGACGGGCTGCGCTATATCCAGCAGAATGCCAAAGAATACCAGGTCGATATGATCATCGGAGTGCCGGCGGTATTTGATGCCTTTTATAAGCGCATTCAAGCTGTCCTTAAAAAAGAAGGCAAAGAGAAGCTGGTTCGCCTTATGATCAAATTATCGCGCGGTTTGCGCAAGATCGGCATTGATCTGCGCCGCGTCTTCTTCAAGAGGATTCTGGAGGGCTTGGGCGGCCGGCTCTGGATTGGCATTGCCGGCGGGGCCGCTATGGACAAGGATGTCATTATCTTCTTCAACGACATCGGAGTCAGAGTGATCGAGGGCTATGGTCTGACCGAGACGGCGCCGGTAGCGGCCGGCTGCAATCTGCGCGTACTCAAACCGGGAACCGTCGGGCATCCCTTGACAGGCATTGAAATAGCCATTGACAGCGAAGATCCGAAAGAACCCGGCGAAATCATGATCCGCGGTCCCATTCTGATGAACGGTTACCACAATGATCCGGAAGCCACAGCTGAGGTGATGGATGAAGACGGCTGGTTCCGCACTGGCGATCTGGGTCTGATCAATCCCAAGGACGACACCCTGACGATCACCGGTCGCCTCAAGTCGATGATTGTACTGGAGTCAGGGAAGAAGGTTTTCCCGGAGGAGATAGAAGCGGCTCTGAAGACACATGCCTTTATCAAGGATACGATAGTCTACGGTCTGGATGACAGCAAGGGCGGAACGATCATCAGCGCCAAGATAGTGCTGGACGAAGATAAGCTGGCGGCCCTGCAGGCCGCGGGAGACAATCTGACTGTGAGGGAAAGGCTGGATGAAGTTATCCAGAAGATCAATGCCCAGCTGCCCACCTTTAAGAAAATAAAGACCTATTTCTACAGCAAAAAGGATATGGTTCAGACCACGACCATGAAAGTTAAGCGCAATGTGGAAATTGAGCGGATCAAGAACTTTATGGACAAACATAAATTGCGCTGGCGCGATCTCAATGACCTGGATTTCGATCTGATCGAATTTATGGATGAGGCGGAGCTGGCATCGCTGATTAAAGTACAAATCAGTAATTAGCCCTGAATAATTATGAGCGATCCGGATGATAAGGCAGCACAAAGGACAGGCTCTACGGCGGGAGAGTCTGCGACGGCCGACAGGCAAAAATTGTCGGCGGGACGAGCCCTGCTGAGCAAGTTTAAGTCTTTGCAACGCTTTGGTCCGATCTCATTTCTGGTGGAGTGGATAAGATGCCTGAGTGAGCACAGGGTCAGCCTGGTCGGAGCCCAGCTGGCTTATTATCTGATGCTGAGCTTTTTCCCCTTTACTATCTTTTTGCTCAGTATCTTCTGTTATTCCAGATTTGGCAGCGAGGAAATTCTGGCCAATCAATTAGCCTTGTTGCCGGAAGCCTCCTCCAATTTTTTGACGCCGATTCTGCTGAATATTGTCAGGGCCCGCAGTACGGCTCTATTGTCGACTTCGTTGTTTTTGGCTCTGTGGTCGAGTTCGACCGGCATCAAGAATCTGCTCAATGAAATGAGCAGGATCTTCAATCGGGGGCTGAACAAAAGACCGTTCTGGCGGACCAGATTGGCCGCGGTTGCCGCTACGGTGCTGATTGCGGTTCTGATGATTCTGATTTTAGCCAGCCAGGTTTTCGGCAGCGTCATCTACAATTATCTGTCCCGCTATTTCGCTTGGAATGAGATTTCCTCCACCATCTGGGATGCGTTAGTTACCTATATCCCGCTGGTTATCTTATCTTTGGGCCTGGCTATGCTGTACCGCTATGGTCCGTATTTCGAGCCGGGCTGTCGCCTGGGCTTCGGAAAGGCTTGGGTCAGCGGCGCTGTCGCCGCTGTCAGCTGGGTCCTGATTTCATATCTGTTTCGTATCTACGTCAACAATTTTGCCAATTATGCCAATGTCTACGGCTCCCTGGTCGGTATCGTCCTACTTTTGCTCTGGCTCTACTTTAGCGCTGTGGTGATTATGGCCGGGTCTGTTTTTGCCTCCGTCTGGCAGGAACGAAGCCGCAGAAGAATGGTACAATAAATTATTGCGGCAAAGGATTTGTGATTCCGATTGTTCCGGACGACAGGTTTCTTTGCCGGCTAGGATTATTGGGGAGGATTAGCGATGAGGAAAATCATTCTGACCGGAGACAGACCGACGGGTCAGCTGCATCTGGGGCATTATGTCGGGTCGCTCAGGCGCCGGGTCATTCTGCAGAATTCAGGCGAGTATGCTGAGATTTTTATTATGATTGCCGATGCTCAGGCCTTGACGGACAATGCCGACAATCCCGCGAAAATCAGACAGAGTATCCTGGAGGTTGCGACGGATTATCTGGCTGCAGGCCTTGATCCCGAACGGACAACGATTCTGATCCAGTCGCAGATTCCGGAGTTGTACGAGCTTACGGCTTATTATCTCAACTTGGTTACCGTCGCCAGGCTGGAACGCAATCCAACCGTCAAATCCGAAATCAAGACACGGGAATTCGATAAAAGTGTGCCCGTAGGCTTCTTCACTTATCCGATCAGCCAGGCCGCTGATATTACGGCTTTCCAGGCTACTACGGTGCCCGTGGGCGAAGATCAGGCTCCGATGCTGGAGCAGACACGTGAGATCGTCCATAAATTTAACTCAGTCTATGGCGAGACTCTGGTTATGCCCGATATACTATTGCCGGAGAAAAAACTCTGGGCCAGACTGCCCGGCACGGACGGCAAAGCCAAAATGTCCAAGTCGCTCGGCAATTGTATTTATCTGGCGGAATCAGCAGCTGAAGTGAAGAAAAAGGTCATGAGCATGTACACTGATCCCAATCACATCCGAGTATCCGATCCCGGTCAGATTGAGGGAAATGTGGTCTTCACCTATCTGGACGCCTTTGCTACAGATGAGCATTTCCAAGCTCTGTGGCCGGATTATGCTGATCTCTCGGAGTTGAAAGCCCATTATCAGCGCGGCGGGCTGGGGGATGTCAAAGTCAAAAACTTCCTCAATAAAGTTCTGGAGATTGAATTGGATCCGATCCGGCAGCGGCGCGCCGAGTGGTCCGGCCGGGTGCCTGAGATCGTGGAAATTTTGAAAGCGGGAACAGCTAAAGCGAGAGAGAAAGCCGCCGAGACTTTGCAGGCTGTCAAAGAGGCAATGCGGATTGATTATTTCGGCGAGAGCTATCTGGGCAGGGAGATCTGAGGCGCTGGCTTTTTCGCGATAATTTTAGGTATATTACGAAGGTATAAAAACAACTAAATAACGGTTATAACGGTTGACTTGGACGCTGTTAAATTAGGAGGGGTAATGAAACATCGTACAACCAAGGCAGTAATTATCAGCTTGCTGACATGTGTAATCTGGGGTTTCAGTTTTTTATTCACAAGAAGTATAGTTATCCGTATTCACTTTTTGTCTTTGCTGAGTTGGCGCTTTCTGATCGCGACCCTGGCTTTTCTGCTCTTGATCCGGCTGAAGGTCTTCAAGATTAATCTCAAAGGCAAAAAACTTAGGCCATTGATATATATTTCTATTGCGGAACCGATAATTTTTTTCACCTGCGAATCAATCGGCCTGTATCTGACCTCAACCACCGAATCCAGCTTGATGATCGCCACGATTCCGATTGTTACTATGCTGATCGGCATCCCTATTGCCGGAGAGATGCCGACTAAAAAACAGGCCGTTGCTATTATCCTGTCCGTAGTGGGTGTGGTGGTGATTATTCTGGGGCAGAGCAGGAGACTGGGCTTTAATATCCTTGGCTATATTGTGCTCTTGATAGCGGTTATAAGCGGTTCGGTCTTCGCCGCTTTGTCCGCTAAATATTCGGAATATACCAGCGTAGAGAAGAGTTTTGCTATGGTAGTGATCGGTCTGATCGGTTTTGGCGGCGGAGCGCTGGCATATAATCTGCTGCGAGGTACGGTAAGAGAATGGCTGCTTCTGCCTTTTCAGGATCGCGAGTTTCTGATTGCTATTTTGTATTTGGGTTTGCTGGCCTCGATCATCTGCTATGTCGGTCAGCAGTACAGCCTTTCAATTATCGGCTTAAACCGCAATACCTCTTTCTCAGGCGTGATAACCCTTACTTCCGTTCTGGCCGGCATTTTTATTCTGGACGAGAAACTTAGCCTCAGCATGTTAGTTGGTGGTATCATTGTGGTGCTGGGTGTTTACGGTGCCAATTATTACACACCGCAAAGAGAACACGATAAAGCAAAATGTCCGCAGGACGAATAATAGTATTTCCGGAGGAGGATGAAATGAAAAAACTTTTAGCGCTTTTCCTGGTACTGGTTTTGGTTTTTCCGATCTTGGGCTGCCAATCCGGTACAGGCAGTGCCGAAACCACTGAAGTTGAGCCGGAGCAGACAGAGGCAACCGGCGAGAGAAGGACATTGACCGTGGCCAACTGGCAGGGATATGGCTCTGATGCTGAATATGCTGTCAAGCCCTTTGAAGAAAAATATAACTGTAAAGTTGTACACCAATATTTTGATTCCGAAGAGGCATTGCTGAATATGCTCAGAACCGGCGGCCTGGGCAAAATAGATGTTGTCTTGCCTAATATGGCCTATGTTGCTACCGGCAAGCGGGAAAATCTGTTTAGTCCTTTGGATAAGACCAAACTCGAAAACTTTGGCGATTTGAAAGAAAATATCCGCGAGCTTCCCGACGTCCTTGATGAAGATGGCAATCTGCTGGGAGTTGCCTGGACCTGGGGCAGCACAGCACTCGGCTACAATCCGGATGCTGTATCCGAGCCGATTAATTCTTGGGCAGCTCTCTGGGATCCGGCCAATAAAGGCAAAGTTGCCTATTTCGATGACCATCTCACGGCTATCATGATTGCCGCACTCTATTCCGGACAGGATCCGGAGAATCCGGATCTGAATGTAATCAAAGACGTACTGTTGCAACTGAAAGATAATACCAGATTATTCTGGTCCAGCTATGATTCTTTTGCCAAGCCCTATGCGGCCGGTGAAATTACCATGGGCAGTGTCTGGTCCGGCGCCGCTACTCAGCTCAATGCCGAAGGCGTAAAGATAGAATATGTATATCCTGTTGAGGGCGCGGTAGTCTGGACGGACTACTGGTGTATCCCGGTAAATGCGCCGAATGAAGATCTGGCCTATGCCTGGATTAACTGGATGACCTCAGTTGAATTCCAGTCGGAATATGCTTCCGATCTGGCTGCGCAGCCGCCGATTCCGGCCAATACCAAGGTATATGAGGTTCTGAGCCCTGAGGTCAGGGCAGCCCTCTACATTGAAGATATTGAAAATATACCCAAGAAGGTGGCTTTCTAGAAAGAACTGCCGCCGGAGGTCAATCAGGCCTGGCTCGATCTCTGGAATGAGGTCAAAGCTACAAATTAGGATCAATCACGGGCAAAAGGACGGGAATAGCACAGATTCCGTCTGCCGGCGCTGTTTGGGGGGGAGAGTATGATGACAAAGTCGAGGATAAAAACCTGGTTGCTCATGCTGCCCGGAGCCGGTACCTTGCTATCACTCGTCCTTTTGCCCTTATCTCTGCTGCTTCTGTTCAGCCTGGTTACTGGCAATCAGATCAGTCTGAGCGGCGCGCTTAGTTTTAAAAATTATCTGAATATTTTCGAGCAAGGTCTCTTTGGCCCGCTGATGTGGAAGTCCATCCGCATGGGCTTGCTGGTGACGGCCAGTTCAATTTTGATCGGCTATCCGGTTGCCTACGGTCTGGCGAAAGTTGTCAAGCCCAGATGGCGCAATTTCCTGGTAGTCATGATCATCATTCCCTTTTTTACCTCGCAGCTGCTGCTGATATATTCGCTGATGGTGATGCTGCAGTCGCAAGGTCCGGTCATGACTTTCCTGGCCTTGTTCGGACTGGATCCGACCCGCTCGATTCTCTACAGCAATACCGCAGTCTATCTGATCTTGCTTTATCAGTTTTTGCCCTATATGGTGCTCTCACTGTATTCTTCGCTGGTTAAGATCGATGACAATATCGTATTTGCGGCCAGGAGCATGGGAGCCAGCCGGATACGTGTTTTCATTGTTATTATTTTGCCCTTGACCGCCCCGGCGCTGTTCTCAGGTATTATTCTGGTTTTTATTCCGGTGGCGGGCAGTTTCGTTGAGTCCAATCTGGCCGGCGGTACCAAGGGCATGATGATCGGTTCCCTGATTGACTCTAATTTCTCGGTTTCTCTGAATATGGGGCGGGGCTGCGCGCTCTGTGTTTTATTCCTGCTGATCATGTCCGTCCTGACCTTTGCTTTGCAAAGAGCAATCAGATATTTGGAGGGGAGGAGACTGTGAAAAAGCGCGCTCCCTGGCTGAAGCTGATTATGGTGCTTACTTATTTGTTTTTGTTTGCGCCGATTATAGTCGTGATGGTTATGAGTTTTAATACTTCCCAGTACGGTACCTTGCCCTTTGTCTTTACAACCGGATGGTATCAGCGCTTGCTGTCAGGTGTCGGCCTGGGCAAGGCCACCTGGCTCTCGATCTGGTTTTCGCTGCTGGTTACATTAGCCGGCAGCTTGGTTGGTATTCTGACCAGTCTGGGTCTGCGCAGAATGCCGGAGACTTGGGCCCGGCGTTTCATCTCCTGGCTCAATCTGGCGGTTATTATTCCCTGGCTGGTACTGGGTATCGCGCTTCTGATGATCTTCAATTTCGTCGGCCTGGGCCGATCATATACGGGCATGTTCCTGGGCAATTTTGTCTGTGTTTTGCCCTATGTAGTCATGCTGGTCTATCCCGCCCTGCTGGCCCTGGACAAAAACGTGGAATACGCGGCCAGAACTTTGGGCGCCTCACCTCGTCGGACATTGGTGACGATTGTGCTGCCGGCACTGCTCCCGGCGATTTTGACCTCATCTCTGATGGCCTTTATGGTCTGCTTTAATAATTTTGTCATCCAATACTATCTGGCACCCTTTGGCATCAGGACCCTGCCTATGGAAATTTATAATCTGGTGCGAGTGGGCTATAAACCGGATATCAACGCCCTGGCTACGATCATGATTCTGGTCTCAGTTTCACTGGTTCTGCTGGTCAACAGATTGGGCTATGGCAGCAAAAAAGGATTTTTCTAATATGAAGAGGGCCTTGCTGGTAATCGATATGCAACGCGTCTATGCGCCCGGCGGCGCCTGGCAGACACCGGGATTTGAGAGAGCTGCCGCCAATATCGCCGCGCTGTGTCCTCTATTTGAGCACAGATTATTTACTCGCCATTTGCCTTTTCCTGATCCGCCGGGCCGCTGGCAGGACTACAATGCCGCCTTCGCCTCAATTAATGAAGATTGGGAAGCAGCGCTTCTCATCCCGGATCTGGATCGTTTTGAATATTTGGATTTTCCTAAATATACTTATTCTGCTCTTGCCTCCGGCAGGCTTAAATCATATCTGTTGACTGAAGACTTTGCTGAAATTCTGATTGCGGGAGTGCAAACCGAGTTTTGTGTTACGGCGACTTTATTGCAGGCGATTGATCTGGGGCTGCCGGTTACGCTGGTTCCTGATGCTTGCGCAGGTGCCTTGCCTTTATTCGGTGCCGCTCTGACTGCACTGGTCAGGCGCATGCCCTGTCAAGTTCAGCTAAAATATACAGAGGAATTATTGCATGGCTAGTTTAGAGATCAGAAATGTCACTAAGAGTTTTGGTCCGAAAGTGGTGTTGAGGGATATCTCCTTCACAGCACAGAGCGGGGAATTTCTGGCTCTGCTGGGTCCGTCCGGCTGCGGCAAGACGACTCTGCTCAAGATTATTTCCGGCATTGAGGAGCAAGACAGCGGCTCGGTCCTGATCTCTGACCGGGATATCAGCCAAGAGCCGATCGAAAAGCGCAATATCGGTCTGGTGTTTCAAAACTACGCTCTGTTTGAGCATATGAATGTGTTTGAGAATATTGCCTATTCTTTGCGGATGCGCAAAATCGCCAAAGCCGAGATTAAAAGCAGAGTATTGGAAGCTCTGGCGATAGTGCGCCTGGCCGGATATGAACAAAGACCTACGACTGAGCTGTCGGGAGGCGAGCAGCAAAGGGTGGCCCTGGCCCGGGCCATTGTCTATCAGCCCGACATTCTGTTGCTCGATGAGCCGCTGTCAGCCCTGGATCGGAGGATCAGGGAACAGATGCAGGAAGAAGTATTGCGCATCCAGCGTGAAACAGGCATCACTACTGTCTTTGTCACGCATGACCAGGGGGAGGCTCTGGCGATGGCCGATCGCATCCTGCTGATGAATCAAGGAGAAATCGTGGAAGATAACCTGCCGACAGAAGTCTATCTGCGCCCCGGATCCCGATTCGCTGCGGAATTTGTGGGCAATTCCAATCTTCTGAACGGCGCTTATCAGGACGGATATGTCATCGGCGATGGTTTCAGGATTCCACTGGAACAGACTTTCCCGAACGGGACCTCTTTGACTCTGATGATCAAAGAGGAGAATATTATTCTTTGTCCTGCCGGCGAAGGCATGGGAGAGGGCGTCGTCACCGAAATTCTCTTCCAGGGCACGACCATGAGAGTTACTCTGAGAAATAATGATATTGAGCTTAAGATCAGATTGCTGGCCCGGGAGGGGATGTCGATTGAAAGCGGTCAGACCCTGGGCTGGCGCGTACAGTTCGCTTCCGTTTTCCCGAATGATTGACCGCAGTTAGTGAGGAGAGTCTATGTATAATATTTCCGCGGATCGTTTTTTCAATACCTGGAGCACCAAAAGCCCTGCGGTGCTGGAGTTTTTGCCGGCAAGATTTCTGGTCGTGCCGGGGGCTTACAGCTTCGCCACCGGAGAATATACCGAATTTCCTTTTTCCGACCGCATCAAATTATATGAACATGATCATGAGGCCCGTTATCTGCGCCTGACCATGGAGCATGCGGGCACGGTTCTGCAGTTGCAGTATTGGAAGCAAGATCCCTGGACTGTACGGGGCAGGCTGGAAGTATTGGCATATGGCGAGTGGGGGCTGCGTTTTATGACCACTCTGGCTTTCGGCTTTGCCGACAAGGGCACAGTTCAAAGAACCAATGACGGTTTTGATCTGAGCTACCGCAGCTATCATTTCGGTGTCGCTTTCGCCGACAGGCCGGTCCGCGCCTGTCTGGCCCCAACCAGCTCCTATATGGGTCATGAGATGGAAAAAAATGGCTATTACGCTCCTTTTGCGGATGCTGCCGAGCCATTGTATCTCAACACTACTTTTAATCTGGAAGAAACTCCGGTGCTCGATTTTGCTCTGGCCGTGACCAATCATCCGCGTACTGCCGCCGACAAAGCTGCCGCTGCCTTGCAATTGTCAGAGACCGATTTAGCAGACATTAAGTCCAATCTTAATCAAGCCCTGGCCATGGAGGGCCGTTTTGCCGGTTGTGCCG
>JAAZGH010000017.1 GCA_012511325.1 Clostridiales bacterium
GATTTAGGCTTCGCAAACACGAGGGTCTACATACTGCAAGGGGGGGATCTGAGGGCTGCCAAGACGATCGAGATGGGCTGCAGGGACGTGGACAGCGTAATCGCGGATCATTATAATATCGATGTTTATCTTGCTGCTTCGTACAGGGAGACCGACCATGAAGGGATACTTGAAAGCGATGTCTGCCGGGCGGTATACAACAGAATATCGCTGGAAGTGATGAAGGCTATAAACTTCTATAAATACGAAAATCAGCAGAGCGAATTCGAGGACTGCTTCATCTGCGGTGACTGCTCGGATACCGAAGCTTTTGTAGACAATATGCTTGCATATGTGCGGCTGGACAAGGCGAATCTGGATGTGATTCTACCCAAAGAATGCAGGGGCCTGAGTGACGCTCCGCGCGCGCTCATGTCCATAGGCGTTACTTTATAGGAGAAGGACTTCATGGGAAATAAGCCAAAAAAACATAAAGTCTCAAAACTTCCTTCAAAAAAGACCATGAACCTCTATCAGATTGAGATTACCGATAATTCGTGGCAGAGGGTAATACCTTACGCGCTACTGATTATTGTTATTGTGGCTGCATTTGCTCAATTCGGTGTCTTTCAAAGAATATCGCAACTTAATAAGTTGAGCGAGCAGGTTTCTAAAGCTCAGATTCAGCTTGAGAAGCTCAATAAATCCATAGAGGACTATGATGACGTTAAGACCGAATATATCAGATATACCGACGATTACATGCTTGAGGAAGAAGGAAAGCTTGTTGACAGGATGAAAATCATCGGTCTGATAGGTGACAAGGTTTCCAACATAGGAGAAGTCAAGAGCTACGCAATAGCCGATAACACGGTTTCTCTCGAAGTAGTTGTCGATACGCTCGATGATGTTCGCAGGATAAGGAAGCAGCTTGACGAAGTAGATTGGGTCGGGAACATAACCGTCAACACCGCTACGAAGAGTATTTCTGCCGCAGGTGGGGGCGAGGTAGTCGCTTCGATCGTGTTTGATGTTATTTACCAGGGCGAGTCTGAGGAGCCGGTTGACGCTTCCGGCACTGCGGAAGCAGCGGACGGAGAGGGGGTTGATGACTGATGAATCTGAAGAGAGAAGTTATGTCGCTTAAAGAGTTGATACTTCTGGGCATATTGATCATCCTCGCAGCATATTATTTCGTAGTGCATGGCCCGATTGAAAAACAGACGGCAGAGTACGAGAGTAAGCTTGCCGAGATTGATTTAGAACTGCAGATTGCGCAGCAAAAGGCTGTAGAGAAAATTAAGATGCAGGAGTCAATCGACGCCATATTTGCCCGATATGACGGTAATCCGCCAATGATACCTGCATACAACAATATTAATTTTATTATGGGAGAGTTAAACGGTATTTTAGGCAATACTTATGATTACAATTTATCATTTGGCGCGGAGACGGCGGATGAGAATAATATTAAGATTATTAGAAGACCGATAGCTATTTCTTTCTCGACTCAAAAATATAGTGACGCTGTAGCGAAAATTAAGACGATTAATGAGTCGGAAAATAAATATTTGATTCAAAATGTTTCTGTTTTTGATTCTGGTGCTAATAGCTCCGTCTTAACCAATCCGTTTGGCGATCCTGTTAATAGCACTAAAAACAGTGGCAGGTACAATATTGTAATGACCATGACAAGTTTCGAGTACAAGGCGGATGCGCAGGCACCGCAGGAGGACATATCACAATAAAGTACGAAATACTCTTGAATGCATAAAGATATAGAGGATTTTTGGTCGGGGAACAGTAAAAAATATCCAAAGCTTACCGCGGTTGGCAGCGGTAAGCTTTTTTAATGAGCTTTTTTAACAGCCTGAAATACGCATATTGCTATCCGTTGAGAATCTCAACCGCGAAATTCTCTTCGGAAATAATAATTTGTTCATCTTGCGTCATAACCTGAATGCCGATCTTGAATACCATGAAATTTTGATTCGGTGGAGTTAAATCCCTTTCGGACGCAGTAGTAAACTTGGCTTTTAAATCGTAAACATAGATTTTTTTCGGAACCAAGTCATATTTCCCCTCCGGTGTACTCAGCGTTATGAATCCACTTTCAGCGGGATCACCGTTTTCATCCGTTATTGAGAAGCTGCAATTTTTAAGAGAATGATTCGTACTAAAAAACTTTAGATCACTCAGGTTTGTTCCTTCAATATTTTTGGCGTAGCGAAGCTCATTTTTGACCGCAGTAACGAGCGTAGCGCACAAAATCTGCCCTTCCGCCTCCCGGTTAGATTTGTTAAATGAGCGCACTCCGAGATCTATCGCTAAAGATATGATTCCGGTTACTAATATCAGGAGAACTACCGTAACCAGGAGCTCGATAAGGGTTACACCTTTATTATTTGATTTCTTAACGACATTACTTATAGTCATAAAAATAGTACCCCTCGGATTCATATACATTAAAATCGTACCCCGCGAATTCATCTGCCTCTGTAGAAATATCGAGACTTTCGATAACGGCACCAGAGTATTCGACTGTAACTGTAACCTCTTCGGCTATGGGAGCTGTCCTGTCCATCATCGTAGAAATATCTTTTTCCTCAGCCTGTTTGTTGAGTTTAGCTGCGAGTGTAATAGCAGTAGGAAGCATAATCATTACAAGAACTATGATGAGCAGACTGACCAAAACTTCTATCAGGGTTTCTCCGCGTTTGTTTTTTAGTTTACTTTTTGTTTTCATCTCAGCCTCCGCTCGTCTTATTCTTGGTGATAACAAAGTTGTCCCAGCTGATTGTATGAACCACCTTTTGGGTAACGGTTATGGTCTTAACATTTTTGTTTTCTGTCCGTTCTTTCATTTCGCTTGAAGATGTGACCGGATATGAGGTGGCTTTTAATAAATCCATAGTCATAACCGCTGATGGCGAAGCATCTTCAATGCCGAAAGTGGTGGTTATTCTCATTTTTTGAGGATTGAACACCATCTTAGCTTCTACGGTTGCTATCTCCGATAAAATGTCGTTGCAGGTTATAGTGATAGTTAGTTCTGTTTGCGAAGCAGGCGGGTCAATGATTGCTTTTGCCCAGGCATTAAGGACCGCTTGCGGTACTATATTTTTTGCTGCGATATCATTGTAAACAGCTGGGTCTAATGAAGCTTCGGTCGATGGTGGGCTCTCTGACACCAGCTCATCCCAGTTATCATCATATACTTTCTCAGTGGTAGTAATGAATGTTTGCTCAAAGGAGATACTATCACCCTCAAGCGCATTTTTGAACATCATAACCGCGGAGCTTACCGCGAGGTAATTTTGTTCCTCGTTCTGCGTGTTTTTTACACGACCTATGTTGGAAAACGCAGTATAAATCAGAACCGCCGAAATCATGAGGCAAAGAATCAGGGCGACCAAAGCGAACACAATGGTCGCGCCCTGCTTGGACTGTATTTTATTCTTTAGATTACTTGAATTCATGTAATCTCTCCTGAAGGGAAGTATGGTACTTAAATAGCCATATTCCGCCGTCTTGGTTTTTTATAATATTCTTGTTAGAGTTATTAAGAATGAATTTATTATTGCTATTGTCAAACAAAATCCTCCAAAAACTTTGGAAAAACAGATTGTGCATATCGCTGTAGTATTTAGCCCCATAAAGCCCGGGCCCGGATGTTGCACCACAGAAAACAGCATTGGTATTAGAGCCACCTGTAGGTTTTTTTATGTATGTCTCGTTATGAGTATTAGAAAGCTTAAGGTATTCCGTGCCTACGCCGTCTGGTACGTCGTTCGTAACATCCCATAGCATCGTATTTTCGCTCACAGGCGAGGCGAGGTGATAATCATCTCCACCTATGTGCTGAAGATATACTTGTGTCGTAGTAACCGGATTGTCAGACCCGGGCCCGAGTCCGGGCGGCGACTCTCCGGTCATGCAATAGTATTCCGTGTCGCTTTCTCCTACCACCCTTGCGACAACAAGGTATTTTTCTTCCGTATTGGTAGTCGTGGGAAGCGGATCATCGTAAGAGGCTCCGCTGACAAATTTCAGATTATATGGTATCTTCCACCTCGCATATAGTTCTATATCCTGTTCCGGATTGATATTAAATTTACCATCCTCTGTAATTCCTGCTATATCGCCGTCATCTGTGTAAATCGTTCCGTTAGTATTCAATAGTTTTTTGAGATCTTCACCATCGTAAACATACCAGCCTGCAAAGCTTGAGCTTGAGTCTAAAAGTGAACCCTTATCACTCATCTCAATATTCAAAGCAGAGAATGATTTATCCGTATTGGTGGATATGAGAGCCGGATCTACACCTTGATCGCCGTTATTGTAGAGATAATGGTTATTTATATATTCTTCATTTTCCGTTGCCGTTCCGTCTAAGTTATAATGCTTCAAAATAAGCTTTCCGGTGCACCAAAGCGCACGTAAATTGAGTACATTGCTGTCAAAAGTCCTTATATTGCCTTCGCTGTCAATATTAGTCTTATCACGCGCTTCTATTTTCAGTGCCTGAACTTTAAAATCAGCATTTCCCGCATTTTGCGCTGTAGCTTCCAGATAGAACGGCGAAGGATCTAATGTGGCCATGGCTCTATAAATGTCTGAACTAAAGCCAACGGCATTCTCCTCCGGATTGAATTCGAATGTGAATGTCCAATTTCCACTCACCGTCATTTCGTTAGTATTAATCAAGTTATTCCATTGATCCCTCAATATGAGGTTCCAATTTACTGTATCTCCACGTTCCAGCCTCTGCCGTTCTCCCGGGTGCCAAACCTCAGGATTAATCGGCTCTGCCGACAAATTAACTATAGCGGTGACATCAACTTTTAATGTTGCCATATAATATTTGCCGCTATCTGAATATCTAAAGAGGATTATCGTAGGTGTTTCTGTCTTATCGATACCCGTTACGGTAAGTTTGGAAATAATACCCTCGGTTTCGCTTGCGGATATTTCAACCTTGTCGTTGATACTTACGGACGGGTTATCGGCGAAATTAACCCATTCACCATTGTCTTTTCTGATTTCAAAATTTAACACTAAAATATCTGTGTAACCGTCGCCGTCAAAAAATTGCACTTCCGTTTCATCGACATAATCGTCAATATCTTCGCCTGTAACCGCATCTGTATGATAAGAAATTAAATCCAACCCCATTTCGGACTCAGTCAATTCCAAGCGCCTGTTCTTAGGCCATTCGCCGTAGTGGACATATTTTTTGCCGCCCGGATATTCTTGCGTAATTACTGTGGCAAACGGATAGTCCTCACCTTCGAGCGAAGCTTCACCGCAGGGGAAGCTGTAGTTAGCAGTGACTTTGTGATAAGAATTCTGTGGGGAACCGCTATTCAAGTCATCGCAGAATTGCTGCAGTGACATATCGTCGTATGATTTCGAATTAATGCCGTTATCTACCCAACCGGATTCAGCCGATGCTATTATCAGCTGGCCGGTTAGATAATTGTTAGCATAATAATAGCAGTTATTTAACTCGCCGCCTAACTGTTTTGGCAGTAAATTGTTCTCGTTATAGCATGCGTCACCGCCTATTACGGCAACCTTTACATTGCCTTCAGGCAGGGGTAAATCCATATAAGAATAGCAATTATAATATTTCGGGCTTATAAATGCACTCGCCTCCTCAGCATGCATATTTACGGCACTGCATGTAAAGGCTGATGAGGCGATGCCGCTGATATAAATATTCAGTTGATCGGACTCGGGATAGATAAGAGAATGATTAACAATAACTCTGCCGCCGGAATAACAATTATTTATCTTGGTTTGATTTGTACCCGCGATACCTCCTACAGTTATGTTATCTTTATAGCCTGAACCAACACTTGTGCCCCTGTTCCTATCTGTATTGATTCCAATTGTAGTTACGGCAGAGCATCTGTTTATATTTGTTCTGAGAACGCCTGCCAAGCCACCTATGGTTGCTTCGCCGCAAGAAACCGGCTG
Source organism: Clostridiales bacterium (assembly GCA_012511325.1). Taxonomy (GTDB): domain Bacteria; phylum Bacillota; class Clostridia; order Saccharofermentanales; family DTU023; genus UBA1046. The sequence continues at coordinate 5,962 of JAAZGH010000017.1, forward strand.
ATTGCTTTCATCACTAATTTCATAGCCGGCAACCGCACAGTTTTCGATCTTGCCATTGTAGTTATCATAGTCATCATCATATTCGTTTGCCATCCCCACTATGGTGCCGATGGCATAATAGCCCGCAGGGCTTTCTGCAGGACGCTTAATTACCGCAGGAGTGTTATTTGAGTCCCTGATGAGTACGACATTTTTTATCGTAGAGCTTACAGTTAATCCGAAAACTCCTACCGAATAACAACTTGATGTAATAGAAAGGTTCTTGATTTTATAACTTTGACCGTCAAAAGTCCCGCCAAACCAGGCAAAAAACGGTAAGCGGTAGCTCTTTCCCGATGTTTCTCCAAGGGCAGCGATCGGGGAATAGCTTGTTCTTCTGATGCACTCTATATCATAATCCTGAATGAAGTTCTGTCTTGCCCTTGATTGCCCGAAATCATTCCAGACTTCCGGTTCCGCTTCCGCGTTATAAGTCCAACCTGAAGCATCACTATATTCTATCTGGCTTCCTTTCTTTGTCGCGTGCAAATAAGGGAAATAATTGTAATTTGTTCTGCTAATCCGCTGATCACAATTCCTATTAACGCTGTTCCAGTTGATAAACTGCAGTTGGTCGAGTGACCTGATTCTGTATTTATTATTCCCCGTTCCCGGCTCGTATTGAGGAGCGGGTTGAGTACCGGCGTTATTCCATGTGTTCCAACCTGTGAGCTTTATTGATTTGGCGAAGAAAGGACAGAAAGTATAGTTTAGCGGATCGTCCTCCCCGGCTGTTAAAGTCACGGTAGCATTCTGCACATTCCCCGTCATGAACATATAGTTATCTTTATACAGGCGGCCATTAGCATCAACGCCATTAGTTTTATATGAGGTAGCAAGATTAGTTTCATCACAAGTGGTATAGCAATAGAACTTATAGCCTGGATAGTTTTCATTAAAATATGAGTCGGCGGAAGCGTTTGTGGTTACAGGGTTGGTTGCAGATACATTCGCATTCAGCCATGATACATCTAAGGCGTATGTTTCTGTGCCGCCGCCTTTTTTGGCAACATAATACCCATAGCCGTATTCTTTGACGATTCCTCCGGTGTTATGCGCCGTGCTTGTGGTGTTATGGTAAACCGCCTCGTATTCTCCGCCTTCGCCAGTGTTTCTGCCAGC
>JAAZGH010000154.1 GCA_012511325.1 Clostridiales bacterium
CGACAATCTGAGTCTCGTCCATATGAGGCACGATCTCTTTGGCTTCTTGCGGTGTCAAATGCCTGGAGGGGATGCCCAGTGAATTCTGCAAAGCAATGTTTCTCTTGAATAGTTCATTTTCTTTCTCATTGCCGGCAACAATCAGATAACCGCCCTGATCAAATTCGACATCGCGGTCGTATTCGAGGATTTCATTTGCATTCTCAAAGAATTCAGTGGACATTTTGGCCAGAAGGCAGTTTTGCTCAGCGCCCCACTGCATTCTGATACCGGCGCCGCAGCGACCGGTAGCGCCGGAGCAGACTGTTCTCTTTTCCAGGATTACGATATCTTTAACACCTTTTTTGGCGAGATTCCAGGCGATTGCTACACCGGAAATACCTCCGCCGATGATGACGATATTAGCAGTTTTGGGATTAGACATCTTCTTTACCTCCTATAAGCTGTTCTAGCTGAATCGGTTTGGTCGGAGGCCTGAAAGCGCCAAGTTCGATTTCATCGAATTTCTTGCCGGTTCTGCGAGAGATTTCCTGCATAATCAGATGACGGCAGGTTCTGCCCTGACAGGGGCCCATACCGGTTCTGATCAGACGCTTGAGCTCATCAAAGTCATCATAACCTTGATCAATCATCTTTCTTACTTCACCGACAGTGATATTCTCACAACGGCAAATGATAGTGGTGTCGGGCAAATTCTCTGTGTCATCAGGATCAGCCTTTGGCATGGCAATCTCAGTTTTCTGCTTGGGTTGCAAGAAACGGACTTCATTAACTTTGTCTTTCGGTACTTCCACTGTCACTACCGGAGTGTTCTGATATTTTTTGTTCGGTACTACTCTCAGCACTTTTCCGTCAGTGACATATTCTCCGGCGCGATCCATCATTTCGACTATATCACCCTTTTGGGGCAGTGGTACAAACTCGTAGGGGATACTAACTGAGGCCACTGTGTCTGAATATGATTCATCGACAATGAAAATGGCCAAGCCGGGGCAGATTGCAGCGCAAAGGCCACAGCCGGTGCAAGAGTCATAGTCCATTCTGGGCAGATCATTGATATCATCCATCGGTAAGATTGATCCGAACGGACAGATTTCTGTGCAAGGATTGCACGGGATTTCTTGGAAACATTCAATAATAGCGTACGGGCCTGATCCGCGACGTTCTTCTGTCGGAAGTGCGTTCGAGACCAGCTCCTTATCAGCAACGCCTGTTTTTAGATACATGTCTCGACCTCCTTATTTATCTGACATTACCAGGGCCATGCCTTGGTTGATATGATCACCGACAGGACCTGAGCGCAACGATTTTAGCTGTTCCTTGCAGTCCAGAATATCCGCTTCCAGACTATCCGACTTAAAGCCCAATGAAGAGGCTGCAGCCAGACCGGCGAGTCTGCCTTCAACCATTGCACTGCTGGCTTCTTCAATTCCGGTCAAGTCGCCAGCGATGTATATTTCATCTACAGTTGTTTTCAGTAAACTGTCGCGGACGGGCACATGACCGCCCAGCTGTGGGACATAGCGCATCTCACAGCCTGCTTGCCACAAGAGTTCTGCAAGAGGAGAAAGACCTACTGAGATACAGATGACATCAACATCAAGCTCTTGCTCTGTTCCTGGCAATGGCTGCCATTTCTCGTCCAGCGCAACAATTGTAGCTCCTTCAACAGCTTCTTTACCATAAGCACGTGTGACTGTATGGCTGGTAATTATCGGCACGCCTGCGCGTCTGATTTTGCTGGCATGAACCAGATAGCCGCCTATTGTTGGTGCGGCATCAATGATGGCAGCTACTTTAACGCCTGCCTGCAATAGCTGATAACTAACAATCAGTCCGATATTGCCTGCGCCTACCATCAATACCCTCTGACCGGGACGTACACCATTAACATTCATCAGGGTCTGAACAGCGCCGGCACCATAGATTCCGGGCAAATCGTTGTTGACGAAAGTCAGGAATTTTTCGGAAGCGCCGGTTGCGACAACAATGCGTTTCGGCTTGACTTTCACAAACTTTTTGCCTTTTTCAACTGTCAGAACACCGTCTTCATAGAGACCGAGCGCCGTGGCATTAGTCCAGATTTCTACGAGATCACTCATCTCTTTCAGTTTTTCTTCCAGGATTGTGGCAATCTTGACACCGCGGATAGAAGCATACTGTTTCTCAGATCCAAAGAACTTATGGGTCTGCTTTACCAGTTGACCGCCCAGATGTCCATCGCGCTCCAACAGGAGAACCGAGGCGCCGTTCGATGCTGCTGCATCGGCAGCCATCAATCCAGCCGGACCTCCACCAACAATAGCAATATCTACTTCTCTCATAACAGATCCCCCCGGTTGTTCTGGGTCTCCACGACCATGCCAGCTTCCAGCGGTACTACACATACCCTGACGTTAGGCTCGCCATTGACGATCATCAGGCAGGAACCACAGTTTCCGATTGCGCAGTAGAAACCGCGTGGTCTACCTGACACATGATGATGTCCCATAACCTTGACACCTGCCGCATGCAATGCAGAGGCAATCGTGTCGCCCTCATAGCCTTGAAGCTCTTTGCCATCAAAGGTGAAGGTTACGAGTTTGCCTTTTTCGAATGTCAGGATAGGATGTTCCTCAATTCTAAGCATCTTTACCTCCTAAGTACTTTATTGTTCTTCCATTGAAATATAACTAACATCGTCTGTAAAGACGAAGTTTTCCTTAATTGAGCGGGCACTGACCCAACGATAGAGGTGCATTGTCGTACCGGTCTTGTCATTGGTGCCTGACAGGCGAGTGCCGCCGAAAGGCTGTTGCCCCACAGTTGACCCGGTCGGTTTATCATTGATATAGAAATTACCGGCCGCACGACTCAATTTCTTTTCGAGATCCTGTATAACATCCCGAGGCCCGGCGAAAACGGATCCGGTCAATCCATAAGGGGTGTCCTTGTTGCAATTGTTTACTGCAACTTCCAATTCTTTATCCTCATAAACATAGATTGTCAACACCGGACCAAATATCTCCTCAACCATAGTCTTAAAGCGGGGTGTTTTCGCTTCAATGATTGTGGGATAGACAAAGTACCCCTTGCTGTCATCGTAATGACCTGTTAAAACTTCCGCATCATCCGACTCGTTAGCATAATCTATGTATGATTTTATTTTATTGAAGGCTGTTTGGTCAATTACTGCACCCATGAAATTAGTGAAGTCACATATATCTCCCACTTTAAGCTCAGCGATTTTGTCCAGAAGCATCTTTTTGATGTCCGGCCAGAGCGATCCGGGAACATAAACACGGGTAGCAGCAGAACATTTTTGTCCTTGGTACTCAAAGGCGCCGCGAATCATCGCTGCGACCACCTTTGGTACCTCAGCAGTGTTGTGGACGAAGATGAAGCCTTTACCGCCTGTTTCGCCTACGATGCGGGGGAACTGGCGGTAATTGTTAAGATTAAGAGCGATATTCTTCCAGAGTGAGCTGAAAGTAGCATTGGAGCCGGTGAAATGCAATCCGCCAAAATCAGGATGAGGCAAAGCGATGCGACTGATATCAGTTCCACGAGCAGGGACAAAATTAATGACCCCTGGTGGCAAACCGGCTTCTAAGAGCGCCTGATAAAAATACCAAGCGGACAGCAAGGCTGTAGGTGCGGGTTTCCAGATGACTACATTGCCCATAATGGCAGGGGCGCAGGCCAGATTGACACCCATTGCCAGGAAATTGAAGGGACTGAGAGCCAGGACAAAACCATCCAATGCCCTATATTCCATCCGGTTAAAAGATCCCTCCGTTTCCAGAGGCTGATGACCGTAGATTTCATGCATACCGGATAAGTAAAAACTGAGAAAATCACAAGATTCACAGACATCGATTTCAGCTTGGAAGCAGGTCTTACTCTGACCTAACATTGTAGCGGCATTGAGTCTGTCACGCCATTCTTCTCTGATCAGATGAATTGCTTTAAGGAAGATTGCAGCCCTGTGTTCCCAAGGCATTTCCGCCCAACTTTCTTTGGCAGCCATGGCTGATTCTATAGCCAGATTGATGCCTTTGTCGTCAGTCAATACTGCTTCGGCCAGAACATGCCCATGATCATGGGGCATAACTACTTGGTATTTTTGGGAAGAATAATATGGTTTTCCATCAATATATGCAGGTATGTCAATTACTGTATTCGCTTGTCGTTCCAGTTCTGCTTTCAGTGAAGCTCTTTCAGATGAGCCTGGTGCATAATGGTGTATAGGCTCACTTACTGCAACTGGCATTTTAAATAATCCATTACTCATAAATCTAAATCTCTCTTTCCAATCAATTACGTTGCCGGCAAAACACTACTGGCAAGTTGATGGCAAAATTTGCCGTAAGCATAATAATACACTATTTTTATTATTCTTCAGTACTGCAATTTTCAGATTCGTTATTTTGCCCGTTATCATCCCAGTTAACTACTTTACTTTGGAGTACCAGCATAGTATATGTTTCTACAATTCCTACAAACTGTAGCATTTGGTCATGCAGTGCGCTGATATTGGCAGTGCTTTTGGCCTTGACTCTCAATAGTATACAGTGTTTCCCAGTTACTCTGTAAACATTCTGGATGATCCAATCCTGATCCTCATGCTTAAGTTTAAGCAATTCTCCGATCATCTCATTGAAGTCTTTGGTATATACAGTAGCCAGAATAAAAGCATCAATCGCATAGCCCAGCTTTTCCCAATCAATCTCAGTAGTATAGTTTTTGATGATCCCTTTTTCAGCCAGCTTAGCGACTCTTTGATGTATTGCCGGTCTCGAGAAATTCAGTCTCTTGGCAATTTCTTCATGTGTGATCCTGCCATTTTGCAACAGCAAATCAATTATTTTTCGGTCAACCTCATCAATCATGTTCCGGCTCTCCAAACACCCGGTAGCGGAAGGGGCAAGTATTATTAGTCTGCAATCATTCTGTCTCTGCATTACTGACGAAGACCTCGTACATTATAACAGATATTCTTGGTGCATTTACTAAAAGAAAGTAAATTTTACAAAGACAGATCCCGGTCCGGAAAAGACAGGCACGGATCTCTAATTAATGACCTTATGGCTAACCTGGCTAAATTTGACAAGTGAGTGTGGCGGTGGTAAATTATCTACGCATACAGACAGACTTCGCTCGTGTGGCGGAATTGGCAGACGCACCGGACTTAAAATCCGTCGGATTAAACCCCGTGCCGGTTCGAGTCCGGCCACGAGCACCATAATTTGTATCCCATATCGCGGAGTAGAGCAGCTGGTAGCTTGTCGGGCTCATAACCCGAAGGTCGGGGGTTCGAATCCCCCCTCCGCAACCAACCTGGAACGCAGTTATTGATACAATTTCCAGTATCGATAACTGCTTTCTTTTAATCATTTTGGTTTAGGTGGCGGAATAGATTCTTATTAGCTGCATAGAGCTTGGTGAAAGCAGCGTAATTGCGATCGTGTATTGCCCGTGTCTGCGGATCAGGCTGATAAACACGGTTCGGTTGGATCAGGTCCTCAGCAGCAGCTAGGTTCCTGCTGCGGCCAAGCCCGACAGCCGCGACCAGAGCCGCGCCGACAGCTCCGACATTCTGCGGTTCCGGCACGGTTTCTACCGGTAACTGCAAAACATTGGCCAGAATGCCGGCTGTGACGCCGGACAGAGCGCCGCCACCGACAAAGCGGA
>JAAZGH010000155.1 GCA_012511325.1 Clostridiales bacterium
CTAAGCCGCCGTGCCGCAGCGCGAACGCAAAGAAAGAGCTCTCGCAGCTCTGACTGAAGTTGGCCTTGACCGCTGGCAGGGACATAGGCCGGTTGAAGTCTCCGGCGGACAGATGCAAAGAACCGCCATTGCCAGAGCACTGGTCACCAGGCCGGCGCTGCTGCTGGCTGACGAACCCACCGGCAATATCGACTCCCAAGCGACACTGGAGATTATGAATCTGATCTGCGGCTTTAATCAGAGAGGTACAACCGTAGTTTTGATTACACATGAAAAGGATATCGCCAATTATGCTAATCGCTTAATCATGATCCGTGACGGCAGATTGACTGAAGACACCCTATACAAGCCCGTTGTTGCCAATTCATCGCCTGCCATGACTCCTGCCGCTCCTAACGTTTACACCGAAGTCAACCATATTCGATATCAAGCCAACTCCAAGTCATCTCTTAGCGCGACTCCAGCCGCCCCTGCCGAGGTTAGCCATGTTTAGAGAAAGTATGCGGATGGCCTGGGCTTCGCTGCTCGCTAATAAGATGCGTTCACTCCTGACTATGCTGGGCATTATCGTCGGTATCGGCGCTGTCATTGCCATTGTCGGAGTTGGTGACGGCGCGAAAGCTCTGATCATGGGAGAATTCGAAGGCATCGGCGCCAGTTCTATCATCATCAGCGCCAGCTCCAGCGATGCTCAAGACCAGGATATGATCACCGCGCGCGATTTTGAAGATATTAGAAATCTCGACGATGTCCGTTTAGTCTCGCCCTCCGTATACGGTTTTGGCTACGTCCGCTATTATGCCAGGGAGAGGCAAGTTGCTTTCTACGGCATGGACCAGGACTATGCCCCGCTGGCTTCTCTAAAAGTTCTGAGCGGACGTTCCCTGACCCATACGGAATTAGCCTCCAGACAACCGGTGGCTCTGATCGAAAAGAATTCCGCCGTCCAGTTATTCGGCAACTCCGATCCGATCGGAGAAACAGTCGAGATTATCAGCCGCGGCAAACAGCAGACATTTACCATCCTGGGGGTGATCGAGACCAGCACCTCAACTTTCATGGGCATGGCGCCCAGCGAAGCCGAGCAGGAAATGCCTTTGACTTTATATCTTCCGCTCCGGGTCGCTCAGGAGCTGGGGCGCCGGAGGGATACATTCTATATGATGATGGTGATGGCAGATGATCCGAATTTATTGGAGCAAACCGGCAATCAGGTCTTGCGCCTGTTAGAAACCAATCACAACAACAGCGACAAAAAAGTCTACCAAAAACAAAATGTAACTGAGCTGCTGGAACAGGCAAATCGCATCATCGGCATCGTCACTACTGCCATTTCCGCGATAGCCGCCTTATCCTTATTGGTTGGCGGTATCGGCGTGATGAATATTATGCTGGTATCGGTAACAGAGCGCACCCGCGAGATCGGCGTCCGCAAAGCGCTGGGAGCCGCGGTCGGAGACATTATGTTTCAGTTTATGACCGAGTCCGTGATCCTGACTTTTGTCGGCGGCATTATCGGCATCACCTTCGGTCTGGGCGCTTCCTTTATTATAGGTAAGATCTTGGGTTTCAAAACCAGCATCAGTCTTGTAGCCATTGTCGTCGCTTTGATCTTTTCCAGCGGAGTAGGTCTGTTCTTCGGCATTTATCCTGCCCGCAAAGCCTCCATGCTAAATCCCATCGACGCTCTCCGCAACGAATAAAACCCGCCAAAAGAGGGGTTGTCCGCCGGGAACAACCCCTCTTTGAGTAAACTAAGCTCAGCAGATTTGAACCGCGTGTCGTTACAAACCCTCTGATATGCGAACAAATCTCGGGCAAACTCCGGCTCAATTAACAACAGCTTACTTAATTTCGACCTCGGCGCCTGCTTCAGTCAGTTTGGCAGCGGCAGCATCGGCTTCTTCCTTACTGACATTCTCTTTAACAGGCTTGGGTGCTTCATCAACGACTGCCTTAGCCTCTTTGAGACCAAGACCTGTCAATTCGCGCACAACCTTAATGACCGGGATTTTGCTGGAACCGGCACTCTTGAGAACAACTGTGAATTCAGTCTGCTCCTCCTCTTCAGCGGCACCGACCGGGCCACCGGCGGCTGGCGCTGCGGCAACCATTGCAGCTGCGGATACGCCAAACTCTTCTTCCAGAGCTTTTACGAGTTCATTCAATTCAAGGACTGTCAGTGCTTTAACCTCGTCCATAATCTTTGTAATTTTCTCACTTGCCATGATAGTAGAACCTCCAATTAGATCGCCTTACGGCAAATATTATATTTAACGGGCACTACGCCCTGAGAGTGCAATCCTCTCTACTTTCGGCACAATCGCCTTACTCATGTACACTTGATCCCGAAAGCTTATTGCTTCCTGTCGGCATCTATGATTTCTCAGTCTCGGCAGCTGACTCGGCAGCAGCTTCAGAAACAGCTTTCGCCTTAGGCTTTTTCGGAGCAGCTTCCGCAACCGGCTCAGCCGCAGGAACCGTCTCAGGCTCGGCAGCAGGCTCTGCTTCAGCCGCAGGAGCCGCCTCAGGCTCGGCAGCAGGCTCTGCTTCAGCCGCAGGAGCCGCCTCAGGCTCGGCAGCAGGCTCTGCTTCAGCCGCGGGAGCCGCAGCCCCGGCACCGGCACCCTCTCCCGTCGCCAACTCGGCCACCGTCGAAGCGCCTGCTTCTTCCGCTTTCTGCGCCAATAGATTCAGCGTAATCGCCAACGACGAAATCGGGAACATCAAAGTAGATACCAGTCTGCCACGCAAAACGGGCAGCGACGGAATCTTCGAGAGCTCGTCAATCAACTCAAGCGAGATAATCTCGCCGTCCATCACGCCGCCCTTGATCGTGAACTTCTTATACTGGTCGCGATACTTGGCTACCAGACGCGGAGCCAGAATCGGATCCTCAGCGCTGTAAGCCACCGCCGTCGGTCCGGCCAGAATCGGCTTCAGCTCTTCCAGACCCAGCTCATCAAACACGCGTGTAGTAATCGTGTTCTTGATAACCCGATATTGCAGACCTTCCTTGCGGAATTCAGCGCGCATCTCGGTATCCTGAGCCACATTCAAGCCCATGTAGTCCGCAAAGACCATAGACTTGGCGTCTTTCAGCTGATCACGAAGCTCCCTGACCGCTTTTTTCTTCTGTTCAAGAATCTTGACACTGGGCATGTCTATTCCTCCTCTATATATTTGAAAACCCCTCGCGCACAGACGGAGGGGTTCAAACCTAAATTTGACTCTCCGCCTCGGCAGGACATCTGCTGTTTATGTCCCGTAGGACTCCTGCTGTCTTTGGCATCGAATGGATTATTCAGTTATTTAACGAAGGCGCTATCCGGTACGTACGGCTTGTTAGGACCGGCCGGCCCTTGCCGCACTCCGCGCCTTAATCTACGCGCCCGGTAGTGCGAACACCCGGTCCCATAGTTGCCGCCAGAGTATAACGTCTGACATACTGCCCCTTGGCAGCAGCGGGCTTAGCCTTAATGATCGCGCCCATCAGAGTATTGTAATTATCCAGCAGCTTCTCGACCGGAAAAGACACTTTGCCGATCGGGCAGTGAATAATATTCTGTTTATCCAGGCGATATTCAACCTTGCCGCCTTTGGAGTCAGTAACAGCCTGGCCGACATCCATCGTAACTGTACCGGACTTAGGATTCGGCATCAGCCCTTTTGGACCCAGCAACCGCCCCAGGCGGCCAACTACTGCCATCATATCCGGCGTAGCAATCACCACATCAAAATCAAACCAGTTTTCTTTCTGGATCTTCTCGACCAGATCATCATCGCCGACATAATCGGCGCCGGCTGTTCTGGCCTCTTCAGCCTTCGGCCCCTTGGCAAAAACCAGAACACGTCTGGTACGTCCGGTACCATGAGGAAGCACTACCGCGCCGCGCACCTGCTGATCAGCATGACGGGAGTCAACCCCGAGGCGCACATGCAATTCCACAGTCTCATCAAATTTAGCTGTCGCTGTCTTGCGCACCAATTCCAGAGCCTCAGCCGGCTCATAGATCTTGGAGCGGTCCACCAGCTTAGCGACTTCGCGATATTTTTTACCTTTTTTCATATTGCGACCCCCCTTACTTGCTCTTATCCACGGTAATGCCCATACTTCTGGCAGTGCCTGCCACCATTCGGGCACAGGCCTCCAGAGAAGACGCATTGGTGTCTACCATCTTGATCTCTGCGATCCGCAGACACTCCGACCAGGGAATGGTCGCCACTTTCTTCGTATGCGGCTCGCCTGAGCCGGACTCGATATTTGCCGCTTTCTTCAGCAACACGGGCACCGGTGGGGTCTTAGTAATGAAAGAGAACGTGCGATCGGCATAGACCGTGATCACAACCGGGATCACAAGTCCGACATCCTTAGCTGTCTGTTCATTAAATTCCTTGACAAACTGGGCAATATTAAGTCCATGTTGTCCCAGGGCTGGTCCTACCGGTGGCGCTGGCGTCGCTTGACCTGCGGGAACCTGCAATTTGATATATGCAGCAACTTTTTTCTTAGCCATAAGGCCACCTCCCAAATATATTTAACGCCATTAAGCGTTATGAGCAATTTCAGTCCGAGCTGTCCTCAGCTCTCTTCAAGCGCCCGATATTCCCGGGCAAAAGTCCTGTATCAGATCCTTAAGATCTGTGTCCATTCCAGTTCAACCGGCGTCTCACGGCCAAACATCGAAACCAGAACGGTAACTTTCTTTTTCTCCAGATTGATCTCCTGGACAGTGCCGATAAAACTCTCCAGTGGCCCATTGATCACCTTGACCGAATCACCGACATCGTAGTCAATGATCGGCTCCCAATTAGACTCAAGACCCATCAACATCAATTCTTCATCGGTCAGCGGCACCGGATTGGTACTGCTGGGGCCGACAAAACCGGTCACCCCGCGCGTATTGCGAACGATGAACCAGAGCTCATCACTTAGGATCATTTTTACCAAAACATAACCTGGATAAAGTTTGCGCTGGACTGTACGTCTTTTCCCGTCTTTGATCTCTACTACTTCTTCCGTCGGCACCAAAACTTCCTGGATATAATCCTGAATACCACGGTTCTCAATCACCTGATCCAGCGTAGATTTCACCTTATTCTCATAGCCGGAATAAGTATGAACTACATACCAAAGGGCTTCTTCCTGATTATTTGCATCATTGGCATTAGGCATTATCAGCTTCCTCGGTAACGGTTGTCTCCGACGGCAGATCGTCCTCAGCCGTCTCAACAGGCTCGACCGTCTCCGCCGGCTCTTCCACAGTCTCGGTCACTGCCTTTTCTTTGGCCGAGTAGAAACCGGTCGTGGTAAAGATGCCGCGGATCGCTACATCAACAATATAGATAAGAACCATGAACATCAGAATAATCGCCAACACAGTGGCAGTACTCTGTTTCAACTTTTTCTTGTCCGGCCAGACCACCCGCTTCAGCTCGCCCCGGATATCACTCATGCCGCGGCCAATGCGCTGGAAAAGAGTCCTCTTCTTAGTACCCTTGGCAGATGTTTTCTCTTCTTTGCCTTTTTTCCTAGCCATATCTCAATTTCACTCCATCGGTTCGATCAGAATCGGCCTCTACTTGGTTTCCGTATGCAAAGTATGCTTACGGCAGAAACGGCAATACTTGTTCAGTTCAAGCTTGCCGGGTGTATGGAGCTTGTTTTTCTTCGTATTATAATTGCGCTGTTTGCACACGCTGCAAGCCAGTATCAGCTTATCTCTAGCACCCGGTTTGGCCATGGGTCACCTCCAAAAATCACCTGTCTCTGAGCTTGTCTCCGGACAGATACCTACCTGCCTGGGCAGCAAAAAAAAGCTGCGCGAAGGCAAGCTCTAGTATTTTACACAAATACCTCTCCCCTGTCAATTTTAGTTTTTCTGCTTTTCAGGAAATTACTTCTGCAAAAGGGTGTTTCAGATGTCAATTAAACTTAACTTTTATCTCTTACGATAAAGAGAAAATCCCCATTGCTAAGATTCGCGGCATTCCCTTCATCAAGATCAAGATGAGCAAGATCTACCGGCCCCGGATATAATTTAATGCCCACATTATTAAATACTATGCTCCGATCACCTTCAGACACCAAGCTAATTTTATCGCCGGGTTTAACGCCCAAGGTTGCCGCTGTTTCAGAAAGCAAATGAACATGGCGTTGAGCAATGATACCGCAGTTCAAGGTTATCTCACCCTTCGGACCGATTAAAGTCAACGGAACCGCTGCTTCAAGGTCTCCTGACATTGCGACGGGAGGATCAATTTGCAACTTGTAGCAATCGGACTTAAGAAGTTCAACCTGAGTGTAATTTCTAAGCGGGCCGAGTACCCTAAGATTATTGATCCTGCCATGATTAGTGGCAATGTCTATCGTCTCTTCGGCTGCGAATTCACCGCCGCCTAGATCCCTCTGAAGACGGAGCTCATAGCCGCTGCCAAACAATACTTCCAATGCAGCTGGCGTCAAATGCGCATGACGGTTTGATAGCATTACAACAATTCTGTTCATTGTGGCCTTCCCTCATATATATTTGCTTTTTCCAGATGGTTTAATACCCGGTAGACGCCGGAAGCCAAAGCAAATTCTTCAAAAGAGCCCGCTTTGACAATTATTTCCCCCAAAAACGATATTCTGCGCATAAGATCATCCACCAAAATTTCCGATTTTGCCATACCGCCTGTCAGAATTATCCCATCTACTTGACCATATAATACAGTAGCAAGCTCTCCGACATCTTTTGCTACTTGGAATATCATGCCCTCGAAATAAAATTTTGCCTCAGCGTCACCATCATTAATCCTGTCCTCAACCTCCTTTAGGCTGTTAGTTCCTAAATACGCTGTTAAGCCTCCTTGCGACATAACCGACGCTAAAATTTCTTCCAGACTCTTTTGCCCACTGTAGCAATATCTGATTAGCGGTATTGTCGGTAATGTATTCGCCCTATCAGGGGTATACGCATTATATACAGAGTCGACAATCCTGCCTTTTTTGTGCGCGCTCACCGATATTCCGCCACCCAAATGAACTACGATAAAATTAAAATCCTCATATTTGCCCCCCATCTCCTGCGCGCAAATCCGGGATACAGCTTTTGAATTCAGAACATGGCCACTGGGATTTATTGGCAACTCAGGTAATCCCGATAGTCTGGCGTGGTCATAAAACTCATCTACGCCCTCCGCGTCATAAATGTAAGCCGGTATGCCGGATTCTTTAGATAGCTCAAATGCAATCGCCGCGCCAAGATTGGAGGCATGAGGTATCATGGCGTTCAAAAACATTTCAACCAAAGCCTCGGTAACTAAATATGCTCCGGCTCTCAAATTGCCATCGCAGCCCCCTCTGGCAGCGATAGCTCTAAATCCATTGCTCAAGTCATATCCCTTCTCTGTCATAAAACGCTCA
>JAAZGH010000156.1 GCA_012511325.1 Clostridiales bacterium
ACCTTAATATGCCTTAGTGCCCGTCAGGCAATTGCAAGGTTGCACCGACAAGGTTTGCTCTTTAATGTTATTTTTCTTGATCCTCCCTGGAATGTGGCAGCTGAATTATTTGCAGATCTGGCTATACCCCTGACTGAGCTGTTACAAGAGAATGGAGTACTGATTCTGGAGCACCACAAAAATGTGAAAAGCCCTGAGGCTGTAACAGGATTGGAATATTCGAGCAGTTGTAAGTATGGAAACGCGGTGTTATCATTTTATCAGAAAGTGGCGCAATAACAGCCATTTCAGCTTTTATTGCGACTATGCGCAGGTGCCTAAGTGAATAAATTAATCTATTCTGGTACTTTTGATCCATTTACTAATGGCCATCTTGATATCGCTACACGTGCTTCCAAGCTATGTACCGAACTAATAATTCTGGTTCTGAGCAATCAAGAAAAAACGGCCTTATTTACTTATGGGGAACGATTAGACCTGATCAGGAGATCAATCACTGAATTGAAAAATGTCAGGGTTGATTTATGGGACGGATTGCTGGTTGATTATTGCCGGAAAAACGGTGTGACAACAATTATCAGAGGTTTGCGCAGTGAGACAGACTATAATTATGAAAAAAAGATGGCTTTGAACAATCGGATCTTGCTGCCTGATTGCGAGACCCTTTTTATCACCGCTACACCCGAGTATTCCTGCATTAGCTCATCGATGGTCAAAATCATTGCCAATTATGGCGGAGATATTGAGCAGATGGTACCGGCATATATTGCTGCGGCTATCAAAGCAAAATTGACAGAGAATTGAGCATCATGATGGCAAATTAAGATGACCGGACAGATAATTGTAACGATACGGAGGAAATGAGATGAATCCGAATGACAGAGAATATCTTCAAGAAGAAGTTAGACCCAGGCGTACAGCAGGTCCCCGTACAGGCGAGCAGAGCATTGACAATTTGCTCGACCGTATGGAAGCTACTCTATCTCATGCCAAGATGATGCCGTTGAGTGATAAATGTCTGGTAGAAAAAGAAGAGATGCTTTTTCTGGTCAGAATGGTACGTGAAGGCTTGCCGGATGAGTTAAGACAGGCCAGATGGTTGCTTGACCAAAACAGGCAACTGATCGCAGA
Source organism: Clostridiales bacterium (assembly GCA_012511325.1). Classification (GTDB taxonomy): domain Bacteria; phylum Bacillota; class Clostridia; order Saccharofermentanales; family DTU023; genus UBA1046. The sequence continues at coordinate 1,132 of JAAZGH010000156.1, forward strand.
GGCACGCAAAGAAGCTGATAGCATTATGCGTGATGCGCAAGCCCAGATGGCGAGAATGATTGATGAGCATGAGATCACAATCAAAGCCCGGGAAGAGGCTACAGATCTGATTGAGGATGCTACACGTCAGAGTACCGATATCAGAAACAGTGCCATTAAATATACGCATGACATCCTGACTGATTTGGAAGATCAGTTGGCTGAAATTCTAACTTTCGTTACCCGAAATAAGAAAGAACTGGAGTAGAAATGGACAGGGCAAGCAAGCGGCTGATTATCATCCTGATAGTCGGCTTATTACTGTTTACCTCATGCGGTGGCAAAGAAATAATTGATACGGACTGGGATCAGGATGTAACCTCCGCCGGAACTGCAGAGGAGAGACTGCCTGAAGATCAGATCAACCATATCCTCCAGTTAGTTGGCAGGCGCGAACAGGAACTGTTGAAAAGCTATCTGACAGCTGAATCACTGTCCCGCTACGGTGATGATCAAATTGTTGCCCGCCAAAAAGAAGTTGATAAGAAGCTGAGAGTCAGACAGGTCGGCCTGTACGGTATTTCCTTGGTTGAAATGCTGTCGGATCGGAATATTAAAGTCTATGAGATGACCATGAATTTTACTACGGAATATGGTCCGATCGAGCGTCCTCTAACGGTTACTTTTATCCGCAATCATCAGCTGGACCGTTGGGAAATGGAATGGACACCGGCCACTATTTTCCCCGGTTTGACTATCTCCAATGATATTGTCGTCGAGGAACTGAAAGCACCCCGTGGAACCATATATGATCGAACCGGGCGCGAACTGGCAGTAGATGGTTTAGCCCAACAGGTGGGTGCTGTAACCGGCGTCTACGATATGTCTAAGCATGCTGAAGTCGCTGCGCTACTGGGC
>JAAZGH010000157.1 GCA_012511325.1 Clostridiales bacterium
CACCTTTGATCATGTGCTGGCGGATATCGGTGACGAGCAGAGTATCGGTATCAAATTCACAACAGGCGTTCTCAACCCCGGAAGTGTTAAGAGCATAACCTTTGAGTTCTTTGTAGTGAGTGGTCGCTACTGTCAGAGCACCCTTGCGGCGCAGATCTTCCAGGATCGAAATTGCCAGAGCCGCCCCCTCAGAGGGATCAGTACCCGCGCCGAGCTCATCCAGCAGCACCAGGCTTCCCGGCCCGGCCAGCGCGGTAATCTCTATAATCTGGCGCAGATGCGACGAAAAGGTCGAAAGGCTTTGCTCGATACTCTGCTCGTCACCGATATCCGCCAGCACATGATCAAAGGTGGAGAGTTCGCTGCGGTCTTGCGCCGGAATCTGGAGACCGGCCATACCCATCAGGGTCAGAAGACCGCAGGTCTTGAGCGTGACGGTTTTGCCGCCTGTATTAGGACCTGTTATCACTAAAGTGCGGAAAGTCGTACCCAGTTCAAAGTCAATCGGCACCACAGCCTGAGTCGCAATCAAGGGATGCCGCGCGCCTTTGAGAATTATTCGCCCCTCATCGTTGAATTCAGGCGGCATTGCTTTCATGGCCAGAGCCAGCCTGGCCTTAGCCTGAGCAAAGTCAAGCAAAGTGAGAATCTCCGCATTGGTCAGCAGGACATCCGATTGATTGGCAACTTTGCTGCTCAGCTCCCGCAAAATCTCCTCAATCTCCTGCTTCTCCTCGGCCATCAGCACCTTGATCTGATTGTTGAGCTCGACGACTGCCAGCGGCTCGACAAAGACAGTGCTGCCGCTGGCTGAGGTATCGTGCACCAGGCCCGGCACTTGATTGCGGTGCTCCGCCTTGACCGGAACAACATAGCGATCGCCGCGCAAAGTCACGATCGCCTCTTGCAACGCCAGAGGACGAGAGCGCACCAGGCGCTCCAGCTCCTGGCGGATATTCTCCTGCGCCTTTCTGATGCGCCGGCGGATATTGTACAGCTCCGGCGTCGCGCGGTCGCGGATCTCATCTTCGCCCGCGATACACTCGTCAATCCTCGCTTCCAGACCGGCCAAAGGATAGAGCATAGCGATGCGGTCATATACCAAACGAGGCTCGGCATCCGCGCCATAGTCCTCCGGCAAAACCGCCTTCACCCTCTGCACCGAGCGCAAAAAAGCACCGATCCGCAACAGTTCGGCTGTGCTGAGAACAGCTTCGGCCATGGCTCTGCGCACAGCCGGCTTGATCTCTGAGATTCCGGCCAGCGGCAGATCGCCTCGCTCCAGCAGCAATCTGACCATATCAGAGGTCTCCGCCTGCGCCGAGCGAATCTTTTCCAGATTCCTTTCCGGCGAAAGCGCCGCGCAGCGCTCCCGTCCGGGCGCTGTACAGGCGCGCAGCACAAGCAGATCGCGGACTTTATCAAATTCAAGTATTTTCAGAGTTTTCTTCGGCATTTCCCTAGAAAAGAGCCCCCGCCATTCAAGATCCCCCGCTGCCCGCAAGACGGCGGCGGAGCTACTGCTGACTCTCGGCATCGCGGCGCCTGGACCATTTCTCACGGTTCTTATAGGTATAATTGATCGTCGCTGTCAGTGAAAGCAGGATCGGAATTATAAAGATCACATCTCTGATCCAGCGCGGCTCATCCGGCAGCCAGAACAAAAGACTGAAGGCCAGCACATAGAAAAAGGTCGCCGCCTTGCCGAAATGATCCGAGTATACAACAGTATCACGCTCTTTCAGCAGATACCAGCTCCCGCCAATCATCAGTGTCTCGCGCAATAGCATGAACAGCGGCACCCATAGCGGAATGCGGCCGATCATGAACATCATTACCGCCGTTGTGACTTGGAAAATTTTATCCACCAGAGGATCAAAGAGCTTGCCGAATTCCGTAATCTGATTAAAGCGCCTGGCGATCCAGCCATCAAGTATATCCGTCAACCAGATTGCCAGGAAGGTAACAAAGCCGGCTACTTTATATTTCGGCCAGCGCCAGATTAACCAGGCCAGAACCGGTACGGCTGTCAGGCGCAAAGTGGTGAGAACATTGGGTACATTCAGCTCGAATTTAAGCCTGGTATTCACAATTAATCCTCAGTACAACCCTTCCCAATACTATGTTTCCTCAGGTCAATCCCGCTCGCGGCGGATTTCTTAATTTATTGGTAGCATTCTAACATTAAAAGAATAATCAACAATAGTAGTATCAGGTTAAAAGACGCTGATATTCTCAACACCGAAACGCTCCGCTAATAATGCCAACGTCTCACTATCCAACTGGACACCGCGAGGCAAGGGCTCCAGCAATCTCGACTCTTGCTCCAGATACACGCGCACCCGGCTTGACCCCGGGAAATAGGCCAAGGCGCTTTTTAGCGGTTTCAGAGCCTCCTCGCTGGTTTCGCCTCGCCAACGTACAACCAATGTATTTTGCGTCGAAGGCGCCTCCCCCGGATCCGGCATCTTTGCCCATACCGCGGAGCTGTCAGCGGGGCTGTCCTGCACTACGGAGCTGTCCTGCGCTGCGGAGTTGCTTGCCGGGCTGTACCCGGCTGCTGTCCGGCCACGGCCGAAAGACGCCAGCTCTACCCGCGCGGCCTTCGGCAAATTCGCCAGGTCAAACAGCTCTTCCGCAATCACTTTGATCGCCTCGTCCTCGCGCACGCTGAGCCGTCCCCTGACCAGGATCGCCTTGCCTTCGCCTAAGAGATCGACATATTTTTCATATACGGCGGGGAAAACAATCAACTGAAAGCTGCCGGTCAGATCCTCCACCTCCAGGAAAGCCATCAGATCATTGCGCTTGGTGTACTGGTTGCGGCGCCGGATAACCTGGCCGCCGACAATGACAGCGGTCTGGTCCGGGAGCTCCGGTCTCATGACCGGCGCCTCACTGCCCTCAGGCGGTTCGTCAAAAGTAACCATATCCTGAGCCGTCACTGTTTGATAAGCTGAGAGATCCTCACGGTAGGCATCCAAGGGATGTCCTGTGATATAGAGACCCAGCATCTCCTTTTCCATCGCCAGCAGCATATCGACATCGAATTCGGAGACATCCGGATAGACGGGTTCATCATCAGGCTGCTGCTCTTCCATGCCGGGCAGCTGAAAAATACTGATCTGCCCTAAGGAGGACATCTTCTTTTGATTCTGGAGCTGATTGGCGAAAGGCTCCAGCACCGCGATCATCTTAGCTCTGGGAACGCCGAAACCGTCCAGCGCCGAAGCTTTAATAAGACTCTCAATCATCCGGCGGTTGATATCGCATTCGCAGATCCGGCGCATGAAGTCGCCGTAACCTGTGAACTCTCCGTTATTTTCGCGCTCCGTCACAATCTTGTTGATCGCTGCCTGACCGACATTTTTGACCCCGCCGAGGGCGAAGCGGATGCCGCCGTCCTCGGTCGTAAAACGGGCATAGCTCTTATTGATGTCCGGCGGCAGTATCTCGATGCCGAGATCTTTGGCAGCACGGACATATTGAGCGGCCTGGTCGAGGCTGCCCAGCCAGCTATTAAGCATTGCCGCCATGAATTCGACCGGATAATAATACTTGAGCCAAGCCGTGTTGTAGGCGACAACGGCATAGGCAGCGGCATGTGCTTTGTTGAAAGCATAGCCGGCGAAAGCCATCACATCTTCGAAGATCTTGGCTGCCACCTGGCGCGGCACGCCATTGGCGCAGGCGCCCGGCACTTGCCGACCGCCTTCATCGATACCTCCGTTTATGAACAGATCCTTATAGCCGGCAATCACTTCCGGCTGTTTCTTGGACATAGCGCGGCGGACATTATCCGACTGCCCCAGAGAGAAGCCGGCCAGGTCGCGCACAATCTGCATGACCTGTTCCTGGTAGACCATGCAGCCGTAGGTCACATCAAGGATCGGCTCCAGGAGCGGATGATCGTATTTAATTTTGCTGGCATCGTGACGGGCCTCAACATAGCGCGGGATGTGTTCCATGGGTCCGGGGCGGAAGAGCGAAATACCGGCGATAATATCCTCGAAATTATCCGGTTTCAGATCCTTCATGCAACGTGTCATGCCGGGACTCTCCAGCTGGAAAGCACAAACCGTATCGCCG
>JAAZGH010000158.1 GCA_012511325.1 Clostridiales bacterium
CCTATAATGACGATTCCGTAGGCAATCATAGCGACAATGGCTAAGGTGAAGGCCAATGTGGCTCTTTTTGTTGACTGAGTGGGCTTTTAATCGACATCAGTATCAGTTTTTTCTTCGATATCGTATGAATATACGCCGATCGTTTTCTTTTGTGTGCGCAACGCAAAAAAGAATGTGACCAAATACACTACCAGCGCCAAGGGAATACCGGCACTAACCAAATACGTTCCATAGGAAAGTTTCGTCAATTCCATAATCGTAACAACTTGCGGGGTGTAAGGGCCCAGAAACATTCCGGTTAAGCCGGCACCCAGAAAGCATGTTGCGACAACGGAAGGAGTAAGACCGACGACTGCTACCAACGGGATAATGATAGGGGCAATGCTAGCCTTGGCACCGGCCAATGTTCCCAATAAAGCCACTAAAATCGTAGAAGAAAGCATAGTGGTGATAACTGCACGCTTTTCAGTCTTTACGCCGATTTTATTGACTAAACCCCGAACGAAAAATTCAGCTACACCGGATTTTTGCAAAACTGCGCCTAAACCGGCACCGAGCATAATAATCAAACCGATCATACCAAGGAATGATCCGAGAGATGCTCCGATAACGCCACCGAATGACGAAAAGGGTTGTTGTGTCAGTATCGCACTGAAAATTACACAAATAAATACGTTTAATACTGCGTTCAATTCCGTGAAAGATAGTATTACATATAGGACTAGCGGAATTAGTGCGAAGATAGGGTCAATACCGAAAATCATAAAAACGCCTCCCCTTAAAAAATATTATATAGTTTGATTCCGGATATAACATGTATAATCCGGGACTTTGTTAAATTTTACCACGAAAAGAATTAAAGCTAAAGAAAAATTAAGCGCCAAGGGGGGAGTCAAAAACCGCAAGAGCATTAAAAGACATCAATAAAGAAGTATAAAACAAGTACAACTGATTTATACTGTTTCACATAGACCGATCACATGGATGCGACATATTTTTCAGATTAGTTTCGCAGTCCGCTTTGCAGTGCGCATTGGTGTGACCGTGGGAGGTAATTTGTTTTGACCATCCGCAGGCAAACAGGTATTCTTGATAGTACATCGCTGAAATCAGGCGAGGATGCAGTTTATGTTAATTGGTCCGGGAGGTTGGTTAAATGAGAAAGGTCTACACGGGAAAAACTAAAGATGTTTATGTTCTGGATAACGGCAATTACTGCCTGCAGTTCAAAGATACGGTAACCGGCAGTGACGGAGTATTTGACCCGGGCGCCAATACCGTAGGCCTGACGATCGATGGTATCGGTCAGCTCAATCTCGCGGTCAGCAAGATGTTCTTCGAGCTGTTGGCGGACAAAGGCATTGCCACGCATTATCTTTCCTCCGATCTCGGCACAGGGCGGATGGAAGTGGTGCCTACTACTTTCTTCGGTCAGGGCGTCGAGGTCATCTGCCGCTATCGCGCTGTAGGCAGCTTTTATCGCCGTTACGGCAAATATATTGACGAAGGCGCTCCGCTTGACGCCTACGTGGAAGTTACTCTGAAAGATGATGACCGCAACGATCCGCTGATCACGGCTGAGGGCTTGGAAGCTCTGGGCATCATGAGCCGTGAAAGATTCGAGGAGCTGGTGGTACTGACACGCCAAATCACAGCTGTCGTTGCCGCTAAGCTCAAGAGCAAGGGTCTGGAGCTGTATGATATTAAATTTGAATTCGGACTGTCTCCCAGGCAGGAGCTGCTGTTAATCGATGAGATTTCCTCGGGCAATATGCGCGCTTATAAAGATGGCAACCGGGTCGATCCTAAGGAGCTGTCCCGCCTATTGTTAGCGGACTGAGGGCCGGCGTGTCCGGCTCACAGGCAGGGCGGCTTATAATTCAGAAATATGATGGAATGAGATTATATCGGCGGGGAGTGTAAATATGCGTTTATCCAAGGGTTACTTTTTTACTTTGAGAGAAGATCAGCATGACGAGGAATCGGCCAGCGGCAATTTGATGGTGCGGGCGGGCATGATCAAAAAAAGTTCAGCCGGGATTTATATGATGCTCCCGCTGGGTCTTCTGGCCAAGCGCAAGGTTGAGCGCATTATTCGCGAGGAAATGAATGCGATCGACTCGCATGAATTGGTCATGCCGGCACTGATACCGGAAGAAGTCTATATCGATTCCGGCCGCCGGGAGACATTTGGCAACAGCATGTTCAGCCTGCATGACCGCTTCCAGCGCCCGTTCGTGCTGGGACCGACGCATGAGGAACTGTTTGCCTCCGCTGCCCGTATGCATATACGTTCCTATAAAGATCTCCCGCTCAGCCTGTATCAGTTCCAAAGCAAGTACCGGGATGAGCCAAGACCTCGCTTCGGTTTGATCAGAGTGCGAGAGTTCACCATGAAAGATGCTTATACTTTTGACCGCGATCTGGAAGGGCTGGATGTCGCCTATGGCAAGATGTTCCAAGCTTACAAAAATATCTTTGACCGCCTGCATCTCGATTATGTGATCGTGACAGCGGATACCGGCGTGATGGGCGGTCTGCTGTCCGAGGAATTCCAGGCTCTGTCGCCGATCGGCGAAGATATTCTGGTGATTGACGATGAGAATAAATACGCGACCAATATCGAAGTCACACCCTGCATTTTAGAGGGCACAGCCTCTGCTGAAGAAAAGCGACCTCACAGCAAAGTATCTACACCTGGTGCTAAAACAATCGAACAGGTTACCGCTTTATTTGATCTGCCGGCAACAATGTTCGTCAAAACCATGATCTATAATGTCGACGGCGAACTCTATGCGGTCTGCGTCCGCGGCGATCGCGATGTCAATGAGACCAAATTGAGAAAGCTAGTGGGTGGCTTTGAGAGCGCGCTGGCCACAGCGGATGAGATTGAGCGTGTGACGGGAGCTCCGGTGGGCTTTGCCGGCCCGATTGGCCTGGAGATTCCGCTCTTGGTTGATCAGGAGATCAGCTTGATGAGGAATTTTATCACCGGTGCCAATGAGGCCGATCAGCATCTGATTGATGTCAACCTGGACGATTTCCCGGAGCATCGGATAGCTGATCTGCGCATGATCGCACTCGGTGACCGCTCGATCAAGGGAGGAAAGATCCGCTTTGCCCGCGGTATTGAGGTCGGCAACACTTTCAAGCTGGGCACAAAATATGCCGAGGCGATGGATGTCTACTATACGGATCAGGACAATGTCCGTCGACCAGTCTTTATGGGCAGTTACGGTATCGGCCCGGCGCGCTGTCTGGCAGCAATAGTCGAGCAAAATCATACCGAAAATGCAATCCTCTGGCCCAAAGAGATTGCCCCCGTCGAGGTTGCTATTGTCGTAGTCAATATTAATAATGCTGAGCAGATGCAAGTGGCTGATGAGCTATATGAACTTTTGACCCGGCAGGGATATGATGTGATGCTGGATGACAGGGATGAGCGCGCCGGCGTCAAGTTTAATGATATGGATCTGATCGGCGCTTATGCCAGAATCACACTGGGACGCGATCTCAAGGACGGCAAAGTCGGGTTTAAACTCCTGAAGGAAGAACAAGAAATCGCAGTACCGGTAGCGGAAGTAGCGGCTAGAGTCGCGGAAATCTTCGGTGAGCGCGGCAACTATAGGAGAGATCTGTACAGCTAATAAGGGAGTATATTATGGAAGATTCAGTATTGGTCTTTAGCGGACCATATATTGAGGCGGAGCTGGCAAAAGGTCTTTTGGAAAACAGTCAGATTCCTTTCTTGCTGAGAAGTCAGCATGGAGCCGGTTTTGTCCTCAGAGCCGGCAATGTCCTGGAAGAATATTATATTTATGTGCGTCGCGAGGATCAGCAGCAGGCTGAGGATGTTCTGTCCGTTCTGAAATAGCTCTGAACTTTACTGACTTGACTAAGGGTGGCTAATCGATTTTCGGGCGCCTTCGTTTAAGGTGGCTATGTGATTAAAGGAGCAGTAAATGCTTAAATCTTATGTCAAACCATATCGCATCCGGATTGTCTGGAATGCTGTTATCAAGATGACGGGCACGTTGTTGGAGGTCGTTTTGCCCGCTATCCTGGCTTATATTGTCAATACTGTTGTGCCGATCAGAAACAGCGGAGAGATTATTTTGTGGGGCGTGATCATGGTGCTGTGTTCCTTTGGCGCCTGGCTGCTCAATACCATTGCTAATCGGATGGCCTCCCGGACCGCTTCCCTGGCGATCCGGAGTATACGCCAGGATCTGTTCACGCGGTCGCTGACTCTCTCAGCCCGGCAAATCGACAATCTCGGCGTCTCTTCCCTGGAATCCCGTCTGACCTCGGATACATATATTGTGCATCGTCTGCTCAGCGCCACGCTGCGGATGGGCATTCGTTCCATCATGCTGTTCTTGGGGGGTGTCATTTTCTGCCTGATTCTCAGTCCGCGGCTGTCTTTGGTATTGCTGGCATTGGTGATTCCTTTGGTCTTGGTTGTGCGAACAGTTTTCCGCAAGGCTGTTCCACTCTTTCGCCGGGTGCAGCAAAAAATTGATGACATGGTGCAGGTAATCAGGGAGAATATCCGCGGCATCAAAGTCTCGAAAGCTCTGGACAAA
>JAAZGH010000159.1 GCA_012511325.1 Clostridiales bacterium
AATCAGACCTAGTTTTGATTTTGCCATTTTAATCCCCTCTCTATTTTCTTTATGAACAGCCGGTAGTTTCACCGCAATCAAGACAGACCTTACAGTTTCCGTTTGTTACCAATCTGGTGCCGCTGCAGTTGGAACAGGTCGAGCCGTCATATATTCTTGTTCCGTTTTTCGCTGCCTCTTTGGCTTTCTCATGTACATATTCATCAACGCCGATCTGGCCATAGGACGGCCTGGCGGCCTCCGCATTATTCGCGGCGATCACCGTACGGCGCAGCTCCCGGTTCGCTTCCAATTCCTCCACGGTCGGCTTGACCTGCACCCGGGAGAAGTCGCCGCCTTCGATATCCAGTACTTTGGAGATCAGGTCGGATACCGAGGTGCAATACTTGATATTGGGATGGCGCTGGACAAAGCCATAGGGCTCGAATTTCTGGCCGCGCAGCATTTTGGAGATCTGCTCGGTCGGGATATCGTACTGGAGCATGACGGAGATTGTCTTGGACAGGGAGTTCAGCAGGCCGGTGATCAAGGTTCCCTCTCTGTCCGTGGTCATAAAGATCTCCGTGATCTTATCATTCTCATCGCGGTTGACTGTAATATAGACCTTGATATCCTCGATCTGCGCCGGATGTGTTGTGCCTGTGCGGATGCCGCGCGGCTTGATGCGCTGACGAGCCGGATTAGAGGCTCTGGCCTGATATTTCAGCAGCAGTTCTTCATTCTTCCTGGCCCGCTCCAACAGATCATGATAATTCAAATCCTCCAGGGGCATTGTTTCTTTTTCGGAGGACGAAAGCTTGATATTAAGCGGCTGGGCGAACTTTGATCCGTCCCGGTAGAGTGTTATGCCTTTGACCCCGAGTTTCCAGGCTTCGATCATGACACTGGAGAAGTCTTGCTCCGTCGCTCCCTTGGGCAGATTCACGGTCTTGGAAATGGCGCCGGAAATCAGGGGCGAGATCGCCGCAACCATATGTACATGCCCAAGATAATGGATATAGCGTTTGCCGCTTCCGCATTGATTCGCCGTATCGAAGACGGGCAGATCTTCCTTCCGCAGTCCGGGCGCGCCTTCGATTTTGCCGTCCAGAACCATGCCGTGCTCATCTTCCTGCAGGATATAATCTGTGATCTGTTTCCGCTCATCCGCGCTGTAGCCCAGTTTCTTAAGACCCTGTTCCAGCACCGGATTGACCAACTTCATATAGCCGCCGCCAACCAGCTTTTTATAGCTGACATGGGAGAAGAACGGTTCGATTGATGTGCTGGCGCAGTCCATGGCAAAAGAGATCGTGCCGGTCGGGGCCATTACGGTCACCTGAGCATTGCGATAACCGGAGGCCATGCCTTCCTTCTCCGCAGCTTGCCAGACTACCCCCAGCGTCTTCGCCAAATCGCCGTAGCCGAGATCTTGCAGCAACTGATGGTCAACTACCGGTAATTCGTAGTGAATACCCTCGGGCTTATCCAGGCGGACGCCGGCGGCGCGGGAGTGATTGCGGATGACCCGCAGCATATGCTCTTTGTTGAGATCATAAGTGCTGAAAGCGCCCAGCTTGCCGGCCATCAGAGCCGAGATATAGTAGCTTTCTCCGGTCAGGATACCGGCCAGGGCGGCAGCCAGATTTCTGGCTGCGTCCGAGTCATAGGGCAGACCTTGGCTCATCAGCAGAGAAGCCAGATTGGAGAGGCCGAGCCCGGGGGCACGGAAAATCCAGGTTTTCCTGGCAATTTCTTCGGTGGGGAACTGGCCCCAGTGGATCGAGGCCTCGAGCACGAGCTGCACGAGGTCGATCAGGTGCAGATAGCCTTCGAGATCGAAGAGATCCGTCTCTTCGTCGAGCAGGCTGTAAACATTGATCGAGGCGAGATTGCAGCTGGTATCGTCCAGGAAAGCGTATTCGCCGCAGGGATTGGTAGAGTTGATACGGTTGTGATGGGCGCCCGCCCGGCCGTCCTCGCCGGCCGGGCAAGTATGCCAGGCGTTGAAGGTATCGGTGAACTGAGGGGCGGGGTCGGCGCAGCGCCAGGACGACTGGCAGATATCGTCCCACAGGCTCTGGACGGAAATTTCGCGGTTGACGCTGGGATCACGGCGGCCCACCAGTTTATGCGTCGCCTGCGGATTGGAAGCCAGATTGTCGACTTTCCGCATGAATTCATCGTCGATGCGAACCGAGTTGTTGGAGTTCTGGCCGGAAACCGTGGCATAGGCCTCGCCGTCGATATCCGCATCGTAGCCCATTTTGGCCAGGGCGATCACCTTGTCTTCTTCAATCGCCTTCCATTTGACGAAGCTCTCGATCTCCGGATGGTCAATATCCAGACAGACCATCTTCGCCGCACGTCTGGTCGTGCCGCCGGATTTGATAGCGCCGGCATTGCGATCCAGGCCCCTGAGGAAGCTCATCAGGCCTGAGGACTGGCCGCCGCCCGACAAGGCTTCGCCTTCGGCGCGGATGGTCGAGAAATTGGTGCCGGTGCCGGAGCCGCCTTTGAAGAGCTTGGTCTCGGTGACATAGCCTTCCGAGATGGAATGCGGGCCGAGGAGCTTGTCTTCGATCGAGATGATGAAGCAGGCCGAGGCTTGCGTTCTGGTATAAGTATCCGGCGAAGCTACCACTTTGCCCTGATCTTCATCATAGTAGAAGAGATTGCTGTCGCCGCCTTTGATGCCGTAAGCGAGATTCAGACCTGTGTTGAACCACTGGGGTGAATTGGGCGCCCACATCTGATTCAGCATAGTGTAGACCAGCTCATCGTAGAGAATCTCTGACTGCTCTCCCTCTTCGATCAAACCTTCATCAAGCAGAGACGCGACCCAGAAAGACACCATGCGGTGGATGACCTGGCGCAGCGAAGTCTCATGGCCGGTGCTGCCGTCCGCCTGAGGAACTCCGGCCTTGCGGAAATACTTGGAAGCAATAATATCTGATGCGCTATGGGAATAATGGGTCGGAAATTCCAAACCGTAGAGCTCTGTGAGTATGCGCCCCGACTTGTGATCTTTAATCACAACATCACGCTTTTCCCAGTCGAAGAGATCATAGACCGTTTTCTCCGTCCGGCTCTCGAGCTCCTTGGTATAGTAGCGGCATATCCGCTTACTGAGATCGCTCATAAATTTATCCTCTCATCGTCCTCAAAATTATCATTTGCCTAATCAAAAAATTACAATCGAAAAGTATACCAGTCCGCCAAATTAATTCCGAATGTGGCTTATATCCTACCACTATATCTTGTGGTCTACGATATAAAAGCCACAACAACTCGTAGCAAAACGTGGTCTGCAAGGTTACATTTCAATTACAATAAGTCTTCTGAGAGTTTTGATATGGATGTCATGACTTCCTGGCTTCATTACCGTGTAGGCAATTACGGTCTGTGCTACAATTTGTTTATGCAGCAGAAAACTCCCACGAAACATAGAGGCAAAGACAAAAATTATCTGACTTTGTTCACCTCAACCCTGATGCTGTCTGCCTTTACTTTCGGCGGCGGTTATGTGATTGTACCGCTGATGCGCAAACGCTTTGTCGAGGAATTGGGCTGGATAACAGAGCAGGAGATGTTGGATATTATCTGCATTGCCCAGTCAGCTCCCGGACCGATAGCTGTCAATTCTTCCTTGCTGGTCGGTTATCGTCTGCGCGGCTTTGCCGGGGCTATGGTTACCTTGCTGGGAACTGTGCTGCCGCCCCTGGTCAGCATCACGGTCATTGCCTATTTTTATGAGATCGTCCGCGCCAATCAGATCGCAGCGGCCGCGTTGTACGGTATGCAGGCGGGAATCGCGGCCATCATCGCGGATGTGGTCCTGACAATGGGCAGTAATATAGTTAAAGGCAGGAATTGGGGCGACTATCTGATCATGGGCGGGGCTTTTGTCGCTGCTCTGATCGCCGGGATCTCCGTCTCCTATATCATTCTGGCCTGCGGAGTAATCGGGGCTGTCCGTTTCCTTTGGCAGAATCGCCGGCGCGAAAAGGAGCTGACCTGATGGGTTTCAATTTCGCTATCAATTTTGCGGAGAGCGGTAAGAGCTTCGGCGGGGAAAGGAGCTGATCTGATGCTGTATCTTCAGCTTTTCCTCAGTTTTGTCAAAATCGGCGTGTTGAGCTTCGGCGGCGGTTATGCTGTCCTGCCGCTGATCCAAGAGGAAATCGTGCGCAATCAGCACTGGCTGACAGCATCGGAATATATCGACGTGCTGACCATCTCCCAAATGACCCCGGGGCCGATCGCCATCAATGCCGCCAGCTTCGTCGGCACCAAGATGGCCGGCATCCCCGGTTCGATCGTAGCTACAGCCGGCTGTGTAACGCCCTCTGCTATAATCATATCTTTTCTGGCCTGGTTCTATTTCAAGTACCGGAATCAGGGTTTGCTTCAGGGTATAATGAGCGGCTTGCGGCCGGCGGTTGTGGCGCTGATCGCAGTTGCCGGCTATTCGCTGATTATCACCGCCCTTTGGGGCAGTCAGGCTGAATTGCTTCTGAGTAATTTGGACTGGCAGGCTCTGGCCATCCTGGCCGGATCTTTCGTTCTGCTGCGCGCCAAGCTGATCAAGCCGATCGCAGCCATTTTGCTTTCTGGCGCGGCAGGGGTGCTGATTCATTTTCTAGGCAACTGAGTTTGAGAAGGTTAGAGATGTTCCAGGCTACAGGTCTCGAGTTTGCGGATGCGCAGTTTTAAGGAGCGGAAAGCGATATATTCCCGAGCCAGAGCTTTCAGTTTATCCTCTTCGGCCGCAGACAATTCTTGCCAAATAGTGATCAGGAAGTCCACCGTATCGTCATGAATAATAGTCTTCCAGGTGCCGATAATCCGACCGCCCTGCAACACCACACCGGGATTGGCCACAAATTTCCAGATCATCTTATGCAGTCTTTCATCTTCCAGAATCAGTTTACGGTCGCGCAGACCCAGATAAGGATCATGGCCTCCGAGCAGCAGCAGCTTTTCCTCATCACCATCGGCATCCAGCAGATCCGGCAAATCGCATTCGAGCATATAGGCTGTCTTGCCGCCCGCCTTAACCGCTGTCATCTCGGGAGCTACCTGTTGCCACAGACGATTAGCCTGCTTAAGCGAACAACCCAGCCAAAGGGAGAAATAGCGCGCAGTGCTCGGCCCGTAGCAGCGCAGGAATTTCCTAACCAGCTCCGCCTCCGCCTCGGGGATGATATCCGGCTCATGACCGACTCAGTTCCTGAAGGAAGTAAAGGTCGGGTTGACCCCTGTCCTGGCGCCAAAAACAACCAGGGACATATACGAGCAGGGCCGGAGCAAAAACGAAACCGCAGTCTGGCCGACAGTCTTCCGGACCAGCTTATTGAAGCCTGACGGCTCCAGCCAGATTTTCTGCCGATCCGGCGGCAAATCCGGATAAATCAGGTCCGCCAGCAGACGCTCCAAATTATTTTTGTTTTTAACGACGTTATCGTCGAGATAGCCTATCGCTTCAACCTGCCGCCGCAAAAGATCTTCAAACGGCAAATCCAGCAGATCCAAAATTCCCGTCATACCCTGGGTATAGATCCAAGGCCTCTCACTCCCTTGCGGAATCAGCGCTGTCAAAAAGATTGAACTCTCATGGCTGGGGAAAACAATCGGCGCGCCACGAAAACTCCAAGCCTGCAACAGAGTTTTGCTCTCGGTCAGAGCGGCGGATAAAGCTTGCTCCGTACAGTCCTCGAGGCGATTGAACATAGCGGTTTCCCAGCTGCCCGGCGGAGAATTCTGCACACCGCAGGCAGAAACCGCCGTAACCAGTTCCGTCAATGGCAGTCGCTGATCTAGATGATGGGTTTTCAGGCGGTAATTAATTATCTGCCGATTCGAGATTTCCACGCAAAATAATCAGTCGTCCTATCTGCTTGCTTAAATCGTCATTCCCGTAAAACTAATCCTAGGATAACACAATGGAAATCCTCCGCGCTACTGCCACGGTATCTTGTGCAACAAAATCGAAACAGTAATTTATCCGGCGCCGGTTTTTTGACGAAGGCGCTCCCCCGGCAGCCCCAACTCCCGGACATAGTCAGACAGGCGTCAGGTCAGCCCCGGCAAATCCTTTGCCGGGGAGGATGTCATAATAATGCTAAAGGGGACAAACTCAGTAGCGAACAAGGTTTCAGAGCTTCCACAAAGTAAGAAATTAAAAAAATACTACTCAATTGTGATACTTTGTAATTGGTGTCATAAAGTAATACCGATGAATTTAAAAAATCAACGAGCGAGATAAAGGCTGCGAAGTGTTGAAATAAGGCTCAGTATATCAATTAGAATTTTGTGGGCGGCAATATGGAAAAAGCAAATAAGATGAAAAAAACTTGTATTATATTTCAAATACTCCTTTTAATGTGGTTTTCCCTTGACATGACAGGATTTTCCTTGGGGGACAAGTGTTTAGTTACACAGTCATATAAGGAGGACGGAGTGTTCTTTTTGATTTATCTTGTTACAGTTATATTGTTTATTGTGAAAGTTCAGATTGGAAAGTGGCTTGTTGCTGTTTGGACTTCTTTATGGTTTATAGCTCAATTTTTGAGCCATGAATGGTATACCATCTTTAATTGCGGCATTATGGGCAGTATAGAAGGAAAAATAAAATATTTTTCGGGTACACTTCAATGGATAAGGATTGAGGGAAAATATATACCAGATATTTACCATACAGTATTACATATCCTTATCTTATTAACTCTAATCAGCACAATTATTTATATTGTAAAAAGCAAAATAAAGGCAGAAGTATAAATTTAGGTTTGTCGGATAGAAATAAATTCTGATTTGTCCTACTTTCGAGTATGGAGTTTAAAAAATGTCCGGCGCTTTGTAGCATATGTGATTTTAGCAAGGGTTAAAAACATGAAGCTGTTACGACTCCTGATGTCAGACAAATGCTACACTCGGAAAAGCTTGATTTCAAGCGATTTTACAAGTTTCAAAATATACAAAAACGGCTTTTATTTTAGACCCCGCCTCAGGGGAGTATGTCATAATAATGCTAAAGTGGGAAAACGCAGTAACTAAAAGGGTTTCAGAGCTTCCACAAAGTACGAAATTCAAAAATTCATTTGTCAATAGTGATATTTTGTAATCGGTGCTATAGACACCGACAATCTAATCACAAATTACTCCGACAAAATTCCACAAATCATTCCGGCAGAATACCGCAAATTACTCCAGAATCCCTTGACGGAAGTTATATTATCGTATTAGAATTATAAAGAGAAATATGATTCTAAATGATATCGGGAAGTGCATGTATGGAATATAAAAAACGAATTATAGATGGATTGCTGGATATAAATATGCAGGCTTTCGGTGCGACATGGATTAAAGGTCCAAAGGGATGTGGCAAGACGACATCAGCCAAGCAAAAGGCAAAAACCGTTGTTGAGTTTCAGGATGAAGAATATCGCGATAATTTATTAATGATTGGAGAAACCTCACCCAAAAAATTATTGCTGGGGGAAAAACCGATACTTTTTGATGAATGGCAAGATGTGCCGAAACTTTGGGGTGCTATTCGTAAAGATGTTGATGATACCGCTAAAAAAGGCCAATATATTTTAACCGGCTCTTCTTCAAAAAATATAGATACTCCTCATACGGGCACGCTGCGTATTAGTCAGTTAAAGATGTACCCTATGAGTCTTTGGGAAAGTGAGGAGTCTAATGGTAGTGTTTCTCTAAAGGAATTATTTGAGAGACCGGATTTTTTTGATGGTTGCAAATCAGATTTATCTATAGATGATATTATTAATTCTATTTGCCGCGGAGGATGGCCCGGAATTTTTACTATAAAAAATAACAAGACAAAATTGCAATTGGCGCGGGATTTATTTAAGCAAACATATTCTGTGGATATTTCTCATATTGATGGAGTAAAGAGAAGCGAAAGATGGGCACAAGGCATATTGCAATCTTATGCACGAAACATTTGTACAACGGCTGCAACAAAAACGATTGATGGTGATGTGAAAGCAAATCATAATATCGGAGAAAGTACTTTTTTTGAATATATTAATGCGTTAGAGAAACTTTACATAATTGATGCCATAGTTGCTTGGTCTCCGGCTATTCGATCAAAAACTGCGATTCAATCATCTCCTAAAAGAAATTTTATTGATCCATCCATTGCTGTTGCGGCAATGGGGCTTTCACCTGATTATTTTAGTAGAGATTTTCAGACTTTGGGCTTTTTATTTGAGTCGTTGTGTATCAGAGAGTTAAAGATCTATTCATCCGCATTTGATGGAAGAATGTCTTATTATCGTGACCGCTATGGTCTGGAGGCCGATGGGGTTTTACATTTAAGTGACGGACGGTATGCACTCATAGAGTTTAAGTTAGGGGAATCCGGAATTGAAGAAGGAGCAAAGCATCTTTGCAAAATCGAACGTTTGGTTAGAGAGTTTAATAAAAAAGAAAGACAAAACCATCTTCGCATGCCGGACTTGAAATTGGTAATTACCGCAACTCAATTTGGTTATCGAAGAGATGACGGCGTGTTGGTTATTCCTATTGGCTGCTTAAAAGATTAATGCCGGAAAAATTCAAGTCGTCGATGTTGACAATCTAAGAAACTGAAAACAAATGGAAATAGATAAATTAGAAGTTGTATAAGTAATAAAGTACTTGGAGATTTATAAAATTGTATGATTAATGAAATTAAAGGAAATAATATCATATTGCGTGAGCAAAAAATCGAAGATGCGAAATTCTTTACCTATTGGTACAATCAGCCACCGGTCATGTTTCAATGTGGCTTTACGAAACCTACTGATGAAGAATCTGAGAAAGAGAGAATCACAAATGGTCATAAAAAGAAAGACTCAGTATGGTACACAATTACAGATTTAGAGGGGAATATAATAGGTGAAACGGGATTGTTGCGAATGTGGTCTGCCTGGAACTGTACTGATCTTTCGATTATCATTCCTGATCCCGAAATACAGCAGAGAGGATATGGAACAGAGGCTATCAGCCTTATGCTAAACCTTGCTTTTGATCACTATGAAATGAACCGAGTCGCAATTGGTGTGGTAGGGCTGAATACCAACGCACTGAAATTCTATAGAAAAATCGGATTTAAGCAAGAAGGTATTCAAGAGCAAGGATACTACTATAACAACGAGTACAGTGACTTTATCATGATGAGAATCCTTCGCCACGAATGGCGATAAAATATAAATCCCGGTTTGTCGGATAGATATAAATTTTAATTTGTTGCGCCTGAAATCATAAAAGCCTCTGATGTCAGACAAATGCTACAGATGAAAAAGGTTGATTTCAAGGGGTTTTGTAAGTTTTAAAATGTACAAAAACGACACTTTATTCTCGACTTCTTATCAGGGGGGGAGGATGTCATAATAATGCTAAAGTGGGAAAACACGGCAACCATAAGGGTTTCAGAGCTTCCACAAAGTGTGAAATTCAAAAAACAGAAGGAATTAGACAGAAAAAATATAAAAATTTAATTCGGCTTACCGGATTAAGTTTTAACCAATGATATAACTACTAAAGGGTTGGTAAAATAGTTGGCACAAGGCAGCAGAAGTGAGCCTTAAAGATAGGTGGTGGAGATTATGAACGACAATAATGTGTTGATATATCAAGATGATAACGGAATTACAAAGGTATCAGTTCGTTTTTCCGAAGAGGATATCTGGGTCACTCAGCAACAGCTCGCGGAAGTATATGACACTACGCAACAAAATATCAGCCAGCATATAGACGGCATATACAAAGACGGCGAGCTTATGCCGGGGGCAACTAACAAGAAATTCTTGTTAGTTCGAACTGAGGGTGCAAGGCAAGTAAAACGAAACATAGATCACTATAATCTGGATATAATTATTGCAATTGGATACCGTGTGCAATCCCAAGTAGCCACCCGTTTTCGCCGCTGGGCAACAGAACGGCTTCATGAGTATATCCAAAAAGGCTTCACGATGGATGATGACAGGTTAAAGCAAGGTGGCTCCCGCTATTTCCGAGAACTGTTACAGCGTATTCGAGATATTCGTTCATCTGAACGCAATTTCTATCAACAGGTTACAGACATCTACGCAACAGCAACGGATTATGATCCAAGATCGGATTTGACGAGAGTTTTCTTCGCCACCGTCCAGAATAAGCTTCATTACGCCGTTCATGAGCATACGGCTGCCGAGGTTATTTATGACAGAGTAGACAATGAAAAACCGCTTGTAGGCATGACCAATTTCAAGGGCGATTATATCACCAAGGATGATGTGAAGATTGCGAAAAACTATCTTTCTGAAATTGAATTGCAGCGGCTAAATCTGCTTGTTTCTCAATTTCTCGATTTTGCGGAATTGCAGGCTTTAGAGCAGATACCTATGAGTATGCAAAACTGGATTGACGCTTTAGATAATCAAATTATATCAAACAGAAGAAAGCTTTGGGAAGGCAAAGGTAGAATTAGCCATAAGCAAGCGGTCGAGAAAGCGGAGAAGGAATTTGAAATATATCGAGCCAGAGAAATGAGACAACTTGAAAGTGATTTTGACCGTGCTGTGAAGCTACTTCAACAAAAGTATGAAAAGGACAACGAAAAAAGTGACACCATTGGTGACACAATTGATGATAAATAATTGAGAGGTCAAAGATGACAACTAACGATAAAATGGTTGTTCACTGTGTTTGGGAACATAATAAAAATGACAGCTTGATATATTCAAGCAATGTGATTGGTGCTTTTACCCGTGGTGCTTCAAAAGAAGAAGCTTTGGGAAAGATGGAGCGCGAGATTGAGTCGTATTTTCTTTGGA
>JAAZGH010000160.1 GCA_012511325.1 Clostridiales bacterium
AGTCGGGGATCGCGATAGGACAAGAGAGCCAACTGCCCGTCAGGCCTGAAGCTGATGCCCTGGCCGTAGGCGCCGCCCCGGGCACGGATCATTTGGTACAGATAGTCGCTGGAAAGCAGATTATCCAAAACCGGCAGCATACCGCTGTAGTTGACACCGTAAACCCGGTAGTCAGAAACTAAAGTGACATAATTCACATTGGCGGAGAGAGCCAGTCCCTCACTAATCCGCAACGGACTGAAACTGAAATCCTGAGCCGGCAGCCGTTCAGCCGGCAGATCGCTGATCAGAGCTCTGACCTGAGTCATAAGTTCCGGCAGATAATCCTCCTCTGCCGTCAGAGATACTTTCAGCTGTTGGCGGCGGAAAATCCGTCTGCTGACACGAGCCAGCCCGGAACTCAACCGCTCAATTTCACGGTCGAAATTTTGCAGCAAATCGCTGAGATGCCAGTAGAAGCTCAAACCATTGATCTGTTCCGAATAAGCATGGGCGGAAAACAGGCGGGACGAGGCCTGACGGATCGCAATGCGGTGAGCTATCGAATCGAAGCTGTCTTCAAAGTCGGATTTCAGAGACAACAACAATTCTTTGAGTCTCCCCCGGTCAGTGAAATCGGTCTCCAGCAAAATCTCGCGCAGCAAAGCAAACATCTGCCGCGTATTGGCATGAAGGGCATGCGAACGCACTATCAGCCGCGGCTGATGAAGGGAAGGATCGTGAAAGTCGGTGGAAACACCGGCACTGAAAGCGAAACCGGAACAGATTTGGTCAATTCGATTGCTGAGCTCAATATAATCTCTGTCGGCCGTGCTGAGATCGCCGAGCAAATGACAGAGATAGCCTACATAGACCAGATCTTCCTGCCGAACCCGACTCAGATCAAAGCCAAGAGCGAAAGTACCGATGCCGCCGGTCGCCTGCGGATGCAAAAGATAACATACTTCCTGCTCCTCTATACGTTGCTGCTCAATCCGAGTCACGCCCCGGTCAATCTCCGACAGCGACAGATAGGGCAAAGTGTCCTTCTCCTCAGGCGTATCCGGTCTGGCCTGCCAGGCAGCCAGCGCCTCGGTTCCGGCAATCAAAGCCTCGATCTCCGCCGAAGACAGGCCCGCTTTCAGCTCAGCCAGCTCGCGCGCGACAGCTCTGTCCCGCTCGCGGTACAAACCCGTGACCGGGCGGTGGATACCGCGAATAGTATCCGTATTATCCGCTAATTTCTGCTTAACATAGTCCTCGAACAGACCCTGTCCGATACCCTCTCTCAGCTTCCGCAGCGGTTCATCAAAAGCCAGATCGGCCAATAGCGGCTCCCGATAGCGGAACTGCGACATGGCCCTGATGCTGTAGACAATGCCGCGATTGATTCCGCCGGAGCGGCGCAGATCCAGTTCGCTGCTATTTAATTGCGCCAGCAGCAAATCGCGGTCGAAGCCTTCAGCCGCGCCCCGCCTCAATTCCTGATCCAAAAGCTCGCAAAACTCAGTCGCCCGCGCCGGATCGGCATTTTTGACCAGCACGCCGAAATCGGTAAAATATGTATTCCGGCCGTAGCTCATCACATCCTCGCCCAGCCCGGCCCGGCGCAGAGCCAACTTCAACGGCGACGACTCGGAATCAACCAACACGCCGAAAATCAGCTTGGCCAAAAATCGCTCCTCTACCGTTTGAGCATGACCCAGCGACCAAGTTTGCGACAACCAGCTGTTTTTTGCCACAACCTCTCCGTCCTCGCCATTGAACTCAAATTCCCTAAACCCCGATCCGCTGACAGGGCGCTCTCCCGGCGCAATCGCAATTGTTTCCGACGAAGGCGTTATTTCAGACAGCACCGCGTCCAGCAGGGGGAAAACCTCGGTCGCTGCTATAGCACCGTGCAGCACGATCAGCGCATTGGACGGATTATAGTGGCGTCTGTGGAAAGCCAGAAAGTCCTCATAGCGAAGCTGCGGAATATCGTAAGGATATCCGCCGGACTCATGGCTATAGGTAGATCCCGGATGGAGCGCCCGCACCAGATCTAATTTGATCTGCTCGGTAGGATCGCTATAGGCGCCTCTCATTTCGTTATAGACCACGCCGTTGTATGTCAGCGGCGCGTCATAATCCGCCAATGCCAGATGCCAGCCCTCCTGGAGAAAAATCTCTTTCGTCTCATAAATCCGCGGGTGAAAAACGGCATCCAAATAAACGGATATCAAATTGAGGAAATCCCGGTTGTCCTGTGAACTTAGAGGATATAGGGTCATATCCTCAAAGGTCATGGCATTGAGAAAAGTCTGCATTGAAGTCCGGAGCATGTCCATAAAAGGCTCACGAGTGCGGTACTTCCTGGATCCGGCCAGAACCGAGTGCTCCAGGATATGAGGCAGCCCGGTCGAGTCCGTAGGCGGTGTGCGAAAACCGATAGTGAAAGACTTATTTCTGCTGGCGGACTTGAGAAAAAGCAGTCGGGCGCCACTCATCTCATGCAAATATTCCAGAGCCATGGCCGCCGCTTCCGGCAGAGGTGTCGCGCTGACAAGCGTAAAACCGTAGTCTGATTCCTGTTTTATATTCTGATGCATATGGTCTCCTCAGATGGTAATTTCGTTGTTAGACAAAGAGATGGCGGTCGCTCGGATAATTTCAGCTCCGGGACCGCCTGTCGCTATGGATCTAATCAACAGCGTTATTTTTTATAAATAATTCCTAAAAGCCGGTCTCTGACATGCTTCAGCAGACCGGTCTGTCAATATCGCGGTGCGAAAGCACAACCGGATAGCCCTTATTAATCAGCTCCGAGGCGATATAATTGGCAAAAGTCACCGAGCGGTGTCGTCCGCCCGTACAGCCGATCCCTATAACAAGTTGCGCTTTGCCTTCGGCAATATACAGAGGAATGGAAAAGTAGAGAAAACCCAGAATATGTTCGAGCATGCCGATCGCCTCCGGAAAGCTCATCACATATTCACTGACTTCATGATCCTCTCCGGTCAGCGGGCGCAAATTATCAATATAATGCGGATTAGGCAGACAGCGCATGTCGAAGAGAAGATCGGCATCACTGACCGTGCCGTGTTTGAAACCGAAAGAATAGATATTGATCACCATCGCCTCGCGGCTATCCAAAGACAAGACTTTGAGCAAAGTATTGTGCAGCTGAGCCGGCTTCAGATAGGTCGTATCGACAATATATGAGGCGCGGGCCCGGATCGGTACCAGATATTCTTCTTCCCTGCGGATAGCCGCCTCAAAAGTCAAGTTTTCGGTGGTCATGAGGGGATGTATCCGTCTGGTTTCTTTATAACGTTTTCTCAGCTCATCGGAGCTGCATTCCAAATAGAGAATCTTATAACCAATATTTCTGTCTTCCAGTTCAGACAAGACCTGATCAAAGTCGGAGAACATATTTTGGCTTCTGGAATCGATGCCGAAAGCAATCTTCCTTTGCATCGTGTCATGTTCACACATGAAATCCACGAAGTTGAGGATAATTTGGGGCGGCAAATTATCGATACAGTAATAATGCATATCCTCAAGGAAATCCAATGCCAGCGATTTGCCGGCGCCGCTCAAGCCGGTGACTATCAGCAATTCCATCTCCTCTTACAGCATCCTTTCCGGTAATAATTATTTAATTTCATTCTAATGCAGAATCAAAGCTAAGAAAAGCTACGTTTAGTTCAAACATTGCCCAAGAACACCCTTGTTAACTTCCGTTCGGCAATTCTCTTGAGCCGTCGCAGAGTCTCAAGCGGAGTCGGGGGCGGCTCTGTCAGCCGATATCCGGGGAAATAACGCGACAGATGATAGGGTATATCGGGATCAATCCCCGCCAGCCAGGAAGTCATTTCCGCAATCTCCTGCTCATCATCTGAGAAACCGGGAATCACGAGTGTCGTAATCTCCAGATGGGCGCCGGCGGCCGCCAGTTCGATGGTGGATCGCACCAGGTCCAGTGATCCGTTCAAGCTGCGGTAGCCTTCGTCTGAAAAACACTTGAGATCAATATTCCAAGCGGTAGTATACTCGGCCAGCCGGCGGACGGGGCCGGGTCGGAAACTGCCATTGGTGATTAAGACGGTCTCAAGTCCGGCGCTTCTGGCCAAGCTGAAAGTCTCGAGGATATATTCGAAATTGATCAGGGGCTCGTTGTAAGTAAAGGCCAGACCGATATTGCCCATCGCACGCTGATCGAGTGCGATTTGAACCAGTTCAGAAGGTGAATAACGGCGGTTGCGGGCAGCGGCGCGGTCGATCATCCGCCGGTCGGTGATCTGAGATATATGGCAGTTCTGGCAAAAGGGACAGGTAAGATTGCAGCCGAAACCGCCGGCCGACAGGATATACGTGCCCGGGTGAAAGCAAGCCAGCGGCTTCTTCTCGATCGGATCCAGGGCCAGGCCGGTCAGGAGGCCGGCGTAGTGGTTGACTATCTGCCGGCCGGTATTGCCGCGCGCTCCGCAAAAGCCTGTCTCACCCGGCGCCAGGCGGCAGTTGTGCTGGCAGAGCGGACAGGTTAAGACGGGACCGGGGTTTTGCGGCTTGGCATTAGCTTCACTGTCAAAAGCGGCGCCGGCGCCGGTTTCGCTCTGCGCAACGGAGATAGCGTTTACACAGGAGCCGGTTTCTATAATTGTTTGTCGTTTATCCTTGCTCGTTTTGATGTCTGACCACCTCGAATCGTTCGAGCTCAACAGGTTCGGAACGGCCAATGCCTGCCTTTTGTCTGGCGATGTCGATCTGTTGCTCTATTG
Source organism: Clostridiales bacterium (assembly GCA_012511325.1). Taxonomy (GTDB): domain Bacteria; phylum Bacillota; class Clostridia; order Saccharofermentanales; family DTU023; genus UBA1046. The sequence goes on from JAAZGH010000160.1 coordinate 4,743, forward strand.
AGCTGATGCCATCCAAATTGGGCAGCAGCAGACCTTTCCGCAGACCCCGGCTGACAATCACGCCGTAGCGCTTGATATCAAGTTCAGAGGAATCCGTGATCGGCTCCGGCGGTCGCAGTACATCGACGCTGTACTCCAGTTCCGACAGCTCGTCCAGGCCAATCGGGCGAAAGCGCGGGTCGCGGGTGCCGGCCGCTACGGCATTGCTCATAATTTCCTCCGCCAATGTGCCATAACTCGGTTGGATGGTGCCGATACAGCCCCTGAGCTGACCTTGCTTATGGATTGTCACAAAGGCACCGGCTTTGCCTGCAGTGATTTCTTGAGGCAAAGCTGCCTGTTCAGCCGGTGTCAGTGGAGGCTTGCGCCCGGTCCGGATATAGTTTTCGACTGTATGCTTGGCCAGCGCGACATAGGGATCGCCGCTGAGCCAGGGAATATCCTTTCCGGAACTGAGACTGGGGGAGTCCGGTCGCAGATCGCGGAAAGCTGCTATAGCATAACCGACGCCATAGGTACCCTCATAGCTCAGGAGCTCCGACTTATAAGCGGTATCCGCCAGTACGCCGCCCAGAATATTGAAAGATCTTAGCCCGCATTCGGCGACCTCTGCCAACAGATCATCATCATAGGCAAGCAGCCGGGCGAAGTCTCCCGCGCCGAGGGCTGCGGTCAGATCGCGGTCAAAAGCTTCGCCGCGCGGCGCCAGACCGTATGGACTATCCGCTCTCAGGCGATGTGAGAGATCGCCGCTGGCAATGAAGACAACCCGCTTGCCGGAAGCGGCAATAGCGTCCCGGATTGCCCGGCCGTAATTGTGATGGATCTGAGGCGACAGGCCGGAAAAAGACAGGCGAACCAAACCGGGGGTCAGTTGCCACGCGCGGAAGTCGGCGGACGACCGTTGCCTGGCATCGGCAGCAGACCGGACAGCGGATTTGCCGGCGGCCGCAGAGGGGAATTGTTGCTCCGCGACCGAAGCAGCCCATTCCGCCCGCGCGATAAAGTAAAGGGGAACAAAGCTGCCATGATCGACTCTGCTGCCTAAATCCGCATTCCCCGCGCTGATATGTGTCGGGATCGCGGCGGATTGCGCCTTGTCCCGGATGAGACTGATCAGATCCTGATCATAATTCATGGTCAGAACCGGCTGCCCGGCACCGAAAGATGCCAATGACATCGATTCAACGCTGCCGCCGATCAGTCGAAAAGCGCCGGATAACGCAGGAGCATGCGGCGAAACAAGGATAATCGTATCGGGTTGAGCTTGAGCTATCTCGGTCCCTACCCGGTAGTAGGCGGCCATTGTTTCAGGGATTCCCTTCTCGGCGCCCCTGCCTACCGCCGGCACGGCTAATGGCGGATGAGGTACTGCATAAGCTGAAATTAAAGTCATCTGCTACACTCCTTTATTCTTTGCCAAAGCGGACAAGTCACATCAGTCAGCTCTGAAAACACCCTGCCGTCTGATCGACAGGCAATTAGATTGTCACCGCAATTCCCGGCGACAAATAAGTACTGTCTTGTTATAAGTATAGCGCATTCTTCCCATAGGACAGAGTTTAGCCTGGCACGCGGCACCCGTTGACGGGGAAAGCAAAATTTATTATTATAAGTTCAGATATAATCAATATTTCCGGATGCTCGGGAAACAGGTGCAAGACCTGTGCGGTACCGCCGCTGTAAGTGAGACTTGTCCTCAGACGGATGTCAGCCACTGATTTGATTGGGAAGGCGAGGATTAAGGCCAAAAACTCACGAGCCAGAAGACCGGTTCGGAAATGATGCCAATACACAACGGTTTATTGTGTCGCGGCGCTTGAGTTATTGACGGTAAAAACGGGCCGCAACTTTAGGAGTTGCGGCTTTTTGTGTTGGAAGAGAGCTAAAAAGGATAGCGCTCAAATCCGGCCGAATAACATATTTACAATGTCGTTATGCGATTTTGTATACTCCTTTTCTCATTTCTGATGCAGGGCTGGCGCCGGATTTCCTGGCCCGGGGCCGGTAGCCGGCCCGCATCGGGACAATCACCATTAATCGTAAGTAATCATATTCAGATCGAGCATATTCTTCTTGATTTGGGCTAGGGTTGACTTCAGGGCACTGAGCTGTTCATCTGACAGTTCGTGCAGATCCGGCGGCTGATCCTCCCAGGAACCCATCATGCGGCCGACTTCGTCCATCATCTTGCTAACTTCATACAGATCCGGAGCACTGACCAGGATAGAAGTGCTATGATGCGTTTCGTCGCCCAGAAATTCCAGCTCATCTCCATAGCGCGGGATCATCACATCAATGCCAAAAGTCTCCTCAATATTATCTTTCAGCGGCAACATCTCCCTGCTTTCACCGTGAACCAGGACCACTTGCCTGGGCTTGGTCTCAAAGTCTGCCAGCCAGTTCAGCAATGTCGGTTTGTCAGCATGGGCCGAAAAGCCGGGCATGCTGTACACCGAAGCCTTGATATCGACCCAGGAGCCGGCGATCTTAACCTTGTCCGTAGTTCCGTCCAGGATGATGCGTCCCAGTGTACCCGCGGCCTGATAGCCGACAAAGATGACAGCGGACATGGGATCCCAGAGATTGTACTTGAGATGATGACGAACCCGCCCGCCTGTAGCCATACCGCTGGCCGAAATGATAACCTTGGGCTCCCGCTTTTCATTCAGTGCTTTTGATTCATCCACTGATCGGGTATAGGTGAGATTGGGGAAGTTGAAAATATTGTCGCCGCGGCGCACCAGGGCCTGAGCCTCTTCACCCAGCAAATCGGTATGCCGCATAAAAACTGAAGTTGCTTTCGTCGCCATCGGACTGTCCACATAGATCGGAACAGGCTGTCGCTGGCCGTGGCCGCCGTACTCAAAGTATTTGTTCATCTCATAGAGCAATTCCTGTGTGCGGCCGATCGCAAAGCTGGGGATAATCACGCTGCCGCCGCGATTAATTGTCTTATAGATCACCTGCATCAACTGATCCAGCGAATCCTGATATTTGGCATGGACGGTATTGCCGTAAGTTGACTCGAGAATAACCAGATCCGCTGCCTCGATAGCGGAGGGATCGCGGATCAGTAAATGGTCATGCATGCCGAGATCTCCGGAGAAAACTACCTTTGTCGTCTTGTCGCGCTCCGTAATCCACAGCTCAATTATCGCCGACCCCAGAATATGCCCGGCATCTCGCAATCGCATTCGGATATTAGGCGTCAGATCAACCATTTCCTCATAGTAATACGGCTCAATCTGTTCCATCGCCGCAACCACGTCATCTGAATCATA
>JAAZGH010000161.1 GCA_012511325.1 Clostridiales bacterium
GATATACTTGTGTCCACTATTTGCCTCAGGTATCGCTAATCAAAAAGTGAGATACGATAAAAACAAGACTAATATTAAGGTTTTGCCCTCTAGAAAACCATTATCTGTACTCGATAAGCTTCATGGAGTGTTGATCTCTGTATGTAATAAAAACTTTTGGAAAGAAGTTATTAAAGTTTTTTTGAAATCGACAAAAAAATTGAGCTCGTTACGTTATTTGATTTCTTTTTCATGGACAGGAAATTGTGTTGCAAGGTATACAATTAGATTGATACGTGATCTAATTGATGATTATGATGAGATAGTCCTTTATTCATATTGGCTTCATCAGCAAGCATATGTTGCTGCTTATTTAAAAGGGAAACTACCTAAAGTTCTGAAAGCCGTAAGTAGATGTCATAGGTTTGATGTCTATGAGTATCTCAATTATGAATACATTCCTTATCGCGATTATTTGCTCAAGAGATTAGATGATATATATTGCATTTCCGAAGACAGCATGCGTTATTTAAATATTAAATATCCCAAATATTCCCAGAAATATAAGATCGCAAGATTAGGTACGAAATCGTATAAGCTTCACAAATATAAACCTAACCCGGATCTTTTGAGAGTTGTTAGCTGCTCCAATTGCGTTCCGGTAAAAAGAATCGATCTTATTATCAAGACACTGTCTATCTTTGAAGATAACGAAATATCAGTTGAGTGGATTCATTATGGTGATGGAGTACTGTTTGAAAAACTAAAAAATGAAGCTGCTGACAATCTTAAAAAATATGTCCACTTTGAATTCAAAGGATATGTTTCGAACCATACAATATTGGATGATTATTCAAGGAATGATTTCGATGTTTTTGTGAATGTCAGCTCTTCTGAAGGAATTCCAGTTTCTATCATGGAGGCTATGTCGTTTGGAATACCTACCATCGCAACAGACGTGGGGGGAACAAGCGAATTAGTAAAAAATGGTATAAACGGACTGCTATTACACGCTGATTTTCTCGTTACAGATTTGTATAATGCCATTAATAGCATTCGGGAAATGCCTTCTTCAGAATATCTTAATCTTAGAATACAAGCAAGATCTATGTGGGAAGAAAAGTTTTCTGCGAAAAACAATTACAATATGTTTGCAGAACAATTGCTTGAATAGCAACAGAGAGGAGCAGTAATATGCCTGGCTTTTTGATTGGGAATGGTCATAGTCAAATTTCGTTGCCAGAAGTATGTCCATTAAATGTTCTTACTGATACATATCGATACTCTAATAAGCAAAATGAAATTTTTGCACTAAAGAGTACATTAAATAAATTTTTAGACGATAAATGTTTTGCAGAAACTGCTACATTATTTATTGTTCTAGAAGGTTATTTGCTTAACAAAAAAATACTCTTTGCTGAGTATGATGTACAGAACATTAAAGATCTCGTCGAAAGAATGTACACTGGAATCGGAGAGAATTTTTTTTCGCGTTTTAGAGGGTGCTTTTCTGGAGCACTTTATGACAAGAAAGAAAATAAGTGGGTAGTATTTACAAATCAAATCGGAAATGCGCCTGTTTTTTATTTAAAGAACAACGGTAATTTTGTTGCAGGTTCTCAAGTGACTTATATTCTTGAATGGTGTAAAGAAAAAAAAATACAATTGAGTTTCAATGAATCTTGTGCGTATCAATTGCTGAGTTATGGTTTTGTTGCTTCAGACGAGACATATGCCCATGAAATAAAAAGACTGCACGGGGGCGATTATCTTGTTTTAAAGGATAAAGTACTGACAATTAAAACTTATCATAGATTTGAAAGAAATACAGCGCGTTTAGATTCCATGTCAGAAGCTCAGATTATAGATGAAATAGATAAAACATTTAGAAATGCGGTTAACTTGGAATGGGCAAAGGACGATGAGTATGGGTATAGACACCTCGCTGATCTGAGTGGTGGCTTGGATTCTCGCATGAACTTGTGGATAGCACATGAAGAAAAAAAACGAAAGGTAACAATTATCACATATTGCAGGATAGGATATCTTGATGAGATTATCGCAAAGCAAATATCATTGTTCTGGCAGGATGAATTCATTTTCAAATCCCTTGATGATGCTTCATTCATGTACGATATTGATGAAAATACTGCACTTCTGGGAGGTCTTTCCCTTTATTCAGCTATTACAGGGGGAAAGAGATTGTTGGAGTCCCTTAATCTCTCAGAATACGGAATTGAGCATACTGGCCTGGTTGGTGATATCGCATTAGGGTCATTTTATCGTAATCCGAGAGATGGGGAAAAAAGACGGCCAACCGGGATGTACTCGGAAAGACTCAAGGAAAATTTACCTAATTATATAAAAGAACTTTATGCAAATTATTCCGACTATGAAATATTTCTAATGTATACAAACGGTTTTCATGGTGCATGCAACTCACAGTTGATTCGTAGACACTACACTGAGGTTGGTTCTCCGTTCTTAAATGTAGAATTCATGCAGCTATGCTTTGATATACCTATTAACCTTAGAATTAGGCATAATATATATAAAAAATGGATTATTACCAAATATCCTGAAGCGGCAAAATTTAAATGGGAAAAGACGTGTGGGCTTATAACTGAAAGTAATTCTAGAAGATACTTTCGCCGGTATACTAAAGCTGTAATTAGAAGAATTAGAAAAGCGTTCTTTAAAGAAAGTTGCAGAGCTGATGGAATGAATCCAATTGGTTTTTGGATTTCACATAATGATGATCTGAGAAACTTTCTTGATTCCTACGAAAAAAATGGCTATTTGTATTTGCCATCTACCGCTTCGGATCAATTGATTACTGATATGAAAGAGCTGTATAAGACGGGAAATGCCAGTGAAAAAGCTATGGTTTTAACAGTTTTGTCCGCGGCTAGATTATATTGGTGAGACATTGCAAATGGAGAAGGAGAAGCAATTTAACAAGATTAAGACCCTTTCCCAAACTGGTTTTTTCCATATATTCGGAAGCTCTGTTATTAATAAATTCATTGGATTCCTAAGCAGTGTTATCTTAGTACGCATTTTGACAAAAGTAGAATATGGAACCTTTACTTATGCGTGGAACATCTACAGCATTGTTCTGCTTTTTAATGGAATGGGAATGGATTCAGGTGTATTACAATTGGCTAGTGAACATAGCGGGGATGCCGAATATGCGAACAGAATTTACATTTATGGCACTAAGTTCAGCCTTAAATTTAATTTGATATTAGTGATGGTTCTTCTAGGCATCGGTCTATTTGCTCCTTTGAAAATTGAGGCTGGTAGTAAACTCATATGTGCATTAAGCGTGTTGCCTGTATTCCAGCTTCTCTATGGCCTGACACTATCATATTTAAGGGCGCAGAAGCGTAATCAGGAATACGCCAAAATCCAAGTTGTCCATACAGCTCTTGTGTTCATCGTTTCTGTAGGTTTTGTTATCCCGTTTAGGGAAACGGGAATGGTAATTGGCCATTATGTAGCTTATATCGTTGCATACCTAATTGGGCTTCTGATTTTCCACACCCCTCTCATCAGCAAAAATGCAGGTGAGCTCGGCGAAGATAAGAAGCTACTGCTAAAGATATCCTTTATCTCTATGTTGAATAATGGACTTTCGGAGCTCAGGTTCTTGTTGGGTGTGTTGGTTCTTGGCATTGTTGATCCGCAGGAAACGATTTTGGCTAATTATAAAGTTGCAATGATGATACCGACTGCCATGACATTCATTCCATTTTCCATGATTACATATCTGTATCCTTACTTCGCTGAACACAAGGATGACGGAAAATGGTGTATTAAAAGATATAAACAGGTATTACTTAGTCTTGGTGGATTCAATATAGCTTTATCTGTCGTACTATTTGCGATGGCACCGCTTATTATCAGTATTCTGTTTGGTGAGCAGTATTTAGATGTAGTTCCGGTTTTTAGGTTATTGGCGATTAGCTACTTTTTTTCAGGTACATTCCAAATAGTATCTGGTAACCTTCTAGTGACACAGAGAAAACTGAAGTTTAACTTACTTGTAGCCGTAATTACCAGTTTGACGAAGGCAATTGCAGATTATTTCTTTGTTCAATGGTGGGGTACAATGGGTGCAGCGTTAGCAACGGTTTTTATTGTTTTGCTGGCGAGCATTCTCAATACAACGTATTTGGTTTATACATTTAGACAAAAAGCAAACGCAGAAAAATGGAGATCATCTGATGAGAAAATATAAAGGGCTTGATATCGGCCGAGTAATATTTGCCTACTTCATTCCCTTTTTACATATTGGGTTTCCAGCAAATGTAGGTGTAGAAATTATTAGGCGATACATTTCACGACTTGGTGTTCCGTTCTTCTTTGTTGTTTCAGGAATGTTCCTATATAAATCCATAGAGAAATATGGAAATATGAAAGCCTTGCAAAAGTATGCTTTACGGGTGGGCAGGATGTTGCTGGTTACGAATATGAAAAGCATTAAAAGCTAAACTATTCGTTTTCTAAATAATCTCCCTTTTGTCTTTGTCTTTTCGCCCATTCTATTGTATTAGCAACTACTTGAGCTGGATTCCCAATCACAATCGAATTATCAGGAATTTCTCCTCTGACAACTGACCCTGCTCCGACAATCACATTTTTGCCGATTTTTGTTCCTGGCATTATGATCGATTTTGTGCCAATAAATGAGTTTTCCCCAATATGTATATCGCGCAAAGTATATACCTCCCTTTCAAGTTGGATTCCGCTTGCAACAAAAGCCCTAGAAAGAGAGTAATCATGAGTAAGCAATCTAACATCGCTTGAAATGACAACTTTATCAGATATATGAATTTTGCTGTAATCCTTTCCATCAAAAGATGTTGTTGCTCCTATATATAGTGGCTGTCCTTCAATATCCATTCCTTGTCTTTTTAAAGCCTTTATATAAAACTTCATGTAAACCGGGTGATTGAAATGTGATATCAATTTTATGATTCGTGTTTTAATTCTAGGAAGTATTTTATATATATTCTGTACATTGTTTTTCATTGTGTTTCTCCTCACATTATTGATAAATGTCTTTGAGACTTTATTATATTTTTAGCATTACTTTAACTATTTGCAGTAAAAGTGGATATATTGTTGCATAAGCAATGTATAAATGTATATCATTCTAGTTGCAGTAATAATAGCACTAATAGTAGCAAGTTGTTTTCTGGTTGTCCAATGTTGAGGGGTAACTCAAAAAAGAAATCCTTTGATTACTGCTCCAATGAGTATAAACAATACACCAATTGAACTTGACTTGTTTTGCATTGTTATCTTTCCCTAAACACAGCTATCTATGGCTTGCATTAACCAAGTAGATTACTAACACTGAATATATTATTTGCTATAATCGTTAAAAATTACTAGCATTTTTTGAACATAGTGTTCTTCCATATACTGCTCATTTGATACTCTCTGATTTTCTGCACAGATTTTAGCAAGAAAGTGCCTATCAGAAGACAATCGAAATATAGCGTTAGCAATTTCATCAGGGGTTATAGTCTCTATTATTATTCCATTCTTTTCATTTTTTATTACATCTGAAATGCCACCGTGATCTGTTGTAACAATCGCCATTCCTGCTGCCATTGATTCAAGAATAGAAATAGGCTGCCCCTCATTGGGATATGAAGTTGGAAGAACAAAAATATTACTCACTTCAAGTAACTTATTCTTGTCATTTCCGGTTACAAGGCCTGCATATCTTACATTTTTTTCAAGTTGGTGAATCTTAATATACTTATTAAACTGCGTTTCATCTGAAGTACTTCTGAATGCACCGGCAAAAGTTATATCAAAATCAATTCCGGCATCTAGGAGTAATGGAGCAGATTGAAGGAGTTCATAGTAGCCCTTTGTCCTTATCATGTTAGATAGATACAAAATATGTATTGTACTATGTTGTTTTAAGGCATAGATTTTCTGTTCAATAATCTCTTCCGCTATTTTATTAGTGGCGCTTATACCATTTGAAACAACTTTTACTTTATCTTCTGAAATCAATCCATCAAAGAGTTTTATTAATTTGGGAGTCAAAACTATAACACAATCTGTTCTTTCCAAATAGTAGTTTACCATTGAGCGATGTTTATCGTCTGTTTTCTCGTAAAATGTTCTAAAGTTTCCACCATGATGGTGTATAATAAATTTTGCTCTGCTCAAGGCCTTTTCTATAGTTGTGGTAATCAGAAGGTCTCTTACAGCTCCTTGATTTGATGACGACATACCAAGATAGAATATATCTACCTGATTATCACGTACTACTTTTTTCAATGTTTGGATCATGCTGAAATTACGTAATAATTTATAGGGAATCATCATGTATTTATTCAATTGTCTTTTTGGTGCATAATCAACTTTAATAACGTGATACCTGCTCAATACTTCTGGTGATTCTGCAAGCATCTCAAAAGCTACGGCTTGACCATGAACAGGAGGAGGATATGTTCCTATCATGCATATTACCTTTTTACCATCTTTTGTCATAATAATATTCCATTCTACCTAAAGGTATATCTGTAATTTGGCAGAAAACATTTCCAGATTATAATATGTTGCTCTCTAAACCATCGAGTTTTACTCAGAGACTTCCGTTGCCTTCTTCGCTGCAATCAGGAGTCCATGGCTCTTGAAGGCATCAAGAATCGCCTTGTTCTTTGCCTTGCCCTTAATTACATCAGCGATGAACATGTACTCGGTTGCAAAACCTTTATCCTGCTTCAGTTTAAGTTTCAAAACCTTGCTGGAACCGTATTTGTACATCTTAACGTAGTTGTCCATCTCGCAAACGGAGCCGTTTGAGAACACTCGAAGCTCTTCTTTAGGGTACTTCTTAGAGCCCATTGAGGTATACACGACATTGCCAACTGCACCAGATGCTAATCGGAGAGTTATTAGAGCATTATCCTTGTCTGGATATGCTGGATTGCTCGCATAGGATACCTTTACATCCGTGAGCTCGCTTCCGTCAAGATACTGGATCGTATCAATGAAGTGAATCGCCTCACCAATAATGCGGCCTCCACCTACCTTTTCATCCTGCGTCCAATGAGAACTAGGAATCATGCCGGCGTTAACAATGTAGTCGTATACTGCCGGAATCACTGTAGTGTTAAGATGTTTTCGGATATCCTGAATCAGAGGAGCGTATCTCCGATTCAGCCCACAGAATAGTTCACCTTTATTCTGTTCATAAGTCTCTTGGATCTGCTTGAGTTCTTCTTCTGTCATACAAAGCGCCTTCTCACAATACACATGCTTTCCAGCCTTTAGAGCCTCAACGACTAACTTACCGTGAGTATTGTGGTTTGTAGTTATTATCACCAGATCAATGCTCTCATCCTGGAGCAATTCATGATAATCATTCGTTGAATAATCGAACGGAGTGGATGAAATTGCCTGAGAAGATCCAATACCACCGGTCGTAGCTATTCCACGCAAATAGAACATCCCCGTTCCGCTCATAATAGGAAGCAATGTAGACCTGGTAAAGTTTCCGGCACCTATAAGCCCTACATTGATTATTCCGTCCTTTGTTGCTTTGGTGACCACGTGATCAATCCGCGATGCCCACTTCCCCGGATAATCTGCATATTTTAGAAGAATTCCAATATAGTGTTCACGGTTTTTGTTCGTTGTGATGATCTCGTAGGCATCATGTGCCTTGTCGAAGTCAATTACATGGGTGATTATATCCGATATCTGAATACGACCTTCACTTATTAGGCGGACAAATTCTTCAACATTTCTGCCCTCAGTGAAACGAACATAGCCAATGGGGTAATCAAATCCTTTTTCTTCGTAATCAGCATCATATCTTCCGGGACCATAAGAACGTGACAGCTTGAAGCAAAGCTCCTTTTCATAATAAGGACGACGATCAATATTCATTTGAGTAACGCCAACCATACAGATAATCCCGCGATCCCGAGCGATAGCTGCCGCAAGATCCATAGGCGCATTGCTATTGGTGGATGCCGTGATAATGACTTTGTCAACACCCCGCCCCATAGTAAGAGATTTGACAAGGTCCGCAGCGTTATCATCCTCGGAGTTTACAAACGCTTTTAGATTTGTGCCGGGCATGGATTTGTCGGATATATCAAATCCTATAACGTCACACCCGTAAGCATTTAGAATTCTCGCTGCGATATGCCCAAGAAGACCCATGCCGATAATGGCAATTGTCTCTCCAGAAACAACATCGGCCTGGTGAATACCGGCCAGTGCGATGGCGCCCAGCGCTGCAAAAGCATACTGGCGGACGTCATTATTGCTTTCAGGAACCCTTACAAGCAAGTTTTGGTTAACCCTGTTGACTTCGCAGTGGTAAGCCTGGCCCACCATGGCTACGATATCACCTGCCCGAATCTTTGTAACTCCACGGCCGCATTCAACAACCTTGCCAACACCTGAATAACCCATAGGCATCGGTTCAGCAAGCTTATTAAAAGCAGATTCCACAGTAGTAAGAATTCCATCTGTAGACATCTTCTCCGTAACCTTCTTCCCCTGGTCAGGGCGCTCAAGGCATTTCTGAATAAGATTTTTTCTGCCAAATGATGTTAGTCCTCTTTCTGTGCCGGTGCTGACAACACTGTACATCGTTTCTACGATAACGAAATTTTCTTTTACTGTTGGCACGGGCGCTTCCATCATTTTTATAGAGCCATCATTTACCATAAGAAACATTAGTTTCATTTTTATTCCTCCAAGGGTTTGTTATTTCTTTTCAGAGTTCGATAGTATGTGTAACTCTATCAATTCCACTGAATCTATAGCAGGTTATATTTTGTTTTAACCCATAATCTGGAGCATATGGCTGCTTGCTTTCTTCCTTATCGCTGTAACTAACTAGATTTACTGGCGTTGCGATATGGACATACACATCAAGCTTTGCCCCCGGTGATTCATCTATTACTTCTATTTGAGCCAGCCTAATCTTAATTGTTCGCGTACATCGTTGACCGTGTGCATCCGTCATCTCCATCGTAATAGAATCTTCAGTAATGCCATTTACCTTTGTGCTGCTCCGCTTGGCAAGCCGGAAAATCCCCCAGCATTGACTTTGTTCAGTTCCATTAACCATCACGGTGTTATGTGCTGCTGTGGAGCGGAAAAAGCTACGTTCTTTACATTGGTAAGCATACGTTCCACAGTTTACCACAATCGGCTTCCCATCGCAGAACAGCTCATAGCTCATTGCATCACAGTGTGCATGTCCAGGAATATACTTTGGTCCAGGCTGCCCAGCATCTACAACAAGTTTCCATCTTTTCCCGTGAATACTCTTCTCAAAGATATAGAAACCACTAGCTTCAAGTCTACCCTTAAATATTGGTTTCAATCCGAACATCTGCTCTGCTGTCATCACCAGCGCATCTAGACTCTTCGCCACATTATTCCCGCCATCGTTAAACAGTGGAACACGGTTAAGACCATTTTCGAAGCTATACGCTACATCCAGCATAGGTTGAAGATAGGACTCAATTTCTTTATCCGGACGCCCTACACCTACCAATGCCATCGCTACCCTCAGCATTCCTTCAAAGATGATTTTGTGATACATAGGGCTGAGTTCAAAATGCATACCATCGGCTAATATTTGTTCTTTATACTCAGCCTTAAAGTCCCTTAACGCTTTTTCTAGCAAAGTATAATCTTTGAAGAACAGCGCTACAAGTATGAGACTCTTTAAATTCTCAAAGTAATGGTTACCGAGAATATCCTTTTCAAGATGGGAGGACAAGGAAACGTATAGGGCATGAAGCGAAGATAAGAATTGTTTTCGAAACTCAGAATACAGCGCTTGGCATACATAACCCTAATAGCTTATCCAAGTGACAATCCGGAGTGCTGTTGTATAAGAGGCCCATCCTGGATTACTTCCCTTGGGATTGTAATCTATCCAACACCCAATTATCTCTATCGTTTTATCTAGATACCTTTTTTCGCCAGTGTCTTTCCACGCTCTTACCAGTGGAAAAAGAAACTCAAAATAATGAAGGTTAAAATTCCAGAGATCAGATTTATCTTCAAACTCCCATCTGGATTTCCAATCAAAATCTTTTCTGCTGTGAAGAATAGTTATCTTATTTTTCATCAGTTCATCCACGGAAAAACGCGCAAGGAATACAGGATCAAAGTTTAGAGTCTCCGTACTTACGACCTTCTGAATATTTGTTATGCATTCTGAAGCGGATACTCCAGGCTTGCACCCCTTGCCGAGCATAATCCGGAGGCGATTGACCACCTGACTGAGCTTCAAATATTTAATTGTATGATAGTAAAGAGAAACCTTACCCAATACTTATTGTCTCCTCTCATTTTCAGAAACGATACACTCTTGGCAGATCGCGGATGTTGTGGTAATCCAGAACAAATTCTCTTGACAGCCCATACGGATTATCTTTCATCTCGTTGTGCTTTACCATTACGACCTCGAGGTCAGCATCTACAAAGAAGGTGTTCTAGATTATGGCGCTGGTTCTTCACAACATTTCAGCATGGAACTGTCAAATAATGTTCTCAACTTTAGACTCCCATTTCTAATGTAAATTGTCGTTTTTAGTTAATGTACTGGCAGTAGAATTCCTTTTTGGTCAGAAAGTGAGGGATTATTTCTGGTCAAAAAGGAGATATTTCATCTTGCCAAATACAAATAAATCAACCCAACTCAGTGCAAAGTATATCAGCTATGCGTATGCTTGCTTGTCCATCGCCATACGGGTTGCTAGCTTCACTCATTTCGCGATAAACACTCTGATTATTTAGCAATTCGTATAACGCCTGATAAATGATACTTTCTTCCGTCCCGACAAGTTTGAGGGTTCCTGCTTCAATTCCTTCCGGCCTCTCTGTTTTATCCCTCATCACTAGCACAGGTTTACCTAGAGATGGCGCCTCTTCTTGAATGCCGCCTGAATCGGTAATAATCAGATATGAACGAGCCATGAAGTTATGAAAGTCAACCACATCCATGGGTTCAATGATGCGAATCCTATCCATACCGGAAAGTCCTGCTTGAGCTGCCTTACGCACCGATGGATTCATGTGTATCGGATAGATGGCCTTGACATCCGAATGCTCAGAGACGATTCTGCGTATTGCTCGAAACATTTGACGCATTGGGGCTCCAAGATTCTCTCGTCGATGAGCTGTGATAAGGATTAAACGGCTATCGCTTACCCAATCAAGTGCAGGATGCCGATAATTCTTTAAAATTGTTGTCTTAAGCGCATCAATAGCAGTATTACCAGTTACATAGATATGTGAGCCATCTTTCCCTTCAGCCAAAAGGTTATCGCGAGATTTTTCGGTAGGCACAAAATCATATCTGCTAATAATACTAACAGCCTGTCTGTTAAATTCCTCAGGGTAAGGGGAATAGATATCATATGTTCGCAAACCAGCCTCTACATGCCCGACTGGTATTTGTAGATAGAAACTCGCCAAAGCCGCTACGAAAGTAGTACTGGTATCTCCATGCACTAAAACAATGTCTGGCTTTACATCCACCAATACCTTTTTAATATCAATTAGTATATTGCACGTTATATCGAAAAGGTTCTGCTGGTTCTTCATGATTGAAAGATCATACTCAGGTATCACATCAAAAGTTTTCAGCACTTGATCAAGCATTTGTCTGTGCTGTCCCGTGACACAAACAATTGTCTTTATCCCTTGTCTTGTCCTAAGCTCCTTTATTAGTGGACACATTTTTATTGCTTCTGGCCTAGTTCCAAATATAACTAGAATTGTTTTCGTCTTCATTCCCTATACACAATTAATTCTTATCGTCAAAAAACTAAAATTAATGTTACTTAAACATGTCAAACCCTTAATAATACTAATACATCTCAAACGCAATTATTTGTAGTTTATAATGTCTTTTTAGTATTTCTTCACAATCTATAAATCTTCTTCGCGGCACCATCAGACAGACTGTTTCTTGTGTCAAAAACAATTTTATCCTTCAGCTTTTCAGCATGACTATATATATTCGCGTGCCCAACCATTACCACGACTAGATCAATATCTTCTATAAAAGTATCAAATTCATGATATTGATTTTCAATAATGTTCTCTTTAACAAATGGATCATAAACCTTAATGCAACTAGCTAAATTGTGTTCCATTTGATCTAATAATTGCAACGTTGGACTTTCACGTGTGTCATCTACATTCTCTTTGTACGTTAACCCATATAACCCTACTCGCCTCACATCCTCAATTCCATGTATTTTCATAATATCTATCATTCGTTCAAGAATAAACTCTGGCATAGAGTCATTAACGTTTCGAGCAGCAAGAATGACATTTACTAGACTGGGGTAATCCCCGACCAAAAACCAGGGATCCACAGGTATGCAATGACCTCCAACTCCCGGCCCAGGTGACATTATACTAACTCTCGGATGCTTATTAGCAATCCGGATTATTTCATAAACATCCATATTATCACTTCTGCATATCTTAGCTAATTCATTCGCAAAAGCAATATTTACATCTCTATATGTATTTTCAACAACTTTTGTCATCTCCGCCGTTCTAATATCAGTTATAACAATTTCTCCCTTACAAAAAGAAGAGTATAGGAGTTTTATTCTCTCTGCAACGAATAGTTCATCTGCGCCGATAGTTCTCGAATTAAATATTAATTCGTGAACCATATTCCCAGGGATTATGCGTTCAGGTGCATGCACAATGTGAATATCCACACCTAACTTATATCTACTCTTTCCCACAACAGGCCTTATGAAACGATCTATAGTGCCGGGAGAAACTGTAGACTCAATTACAATAATTGCACCTTTCGGACAAATTGACATAATAGATTCTAGAGCACCTATTATGTATGTAGGATCAATTTTTTTCGATTTCTTATCATATGGTGTAGGCACGGCAATAATATAAACATCTGCTTTTTGATATTCAGTTGTAAAACGGATCCCTTCCTTAAACGCACTATCTAAAAGATCTATAATACCCTCTTCTTTGAAAGAAATATGTCCTGCATTGAGTTGTTGTATCAACCGTTCATTACAATCTGTGCCAACTACTTTAACTCCATGAGTGGCAAACATCAACGCGGTTGGTAAACCAATGTAACCTAAACCAATAATATTAATCATAGCTTAAATTCTATTTCCCCTTTTTCATAATCATTATTTCCCAACACATAATTTATCACATTAATTAACTTCTTTGACAAAACATTAAAATCAAAATCGGAAGCAGCCTTGCGCGCATTATCACACATTTCAAGATAATCTTCGTTTTTTGCATGATAAAGAGTCATTACAGCCTCTGCAAGCTTATCAGGGGTATATTCATTCAATTCAACTCCACAACTATATCTCTTAATTAGGGAATATCCCATTTTCACTGTAGATATAATCGGTTTTCCGCTTGCCATATACTCAAACAATTTTCTTGAACTATTTCCTCGCGACCAATTATACTTGCTCTGACTATAATTGAGTAAATTTACAGAAGAATGACTCAGTACGAATGGAATATACTTTCGCTCCACAAAGCCTTTCAATACTACATTACAGAGTTGCTGATCTTTAACTCGTTTCTTTAGAGATTCAAGTTGGTTGCCGTTGCCATATATAAGAAATCGTATTTTGGGGTTGTTCTTAAGCAAGACAGCGCAATCAAGTAT
Source organism: Clostridiales bacterium (assembly GCA_012511325.1). Classification (GTDB taxonomy): domain Bacteria; phylum Bacillota; class Clostridia; order Saccharofermentanales; family DTU023; genus UBA1046. The sequence goes on from JAAZGH010000161.1 coordinate 13,685, forward strand.
TTGCCCAACATTATTAACTTCTCGAATTGAGCCAGTATAAATAACTCTGAATAGGTCATCATCAAGATCTTCATCTTCAAAGCTATTTCCCCAAGCTTGCTGATCAAAACGAGCGAGATGAACACCATTGTTGATATAAAAGCACTTATTCAAATCGATATCACCTCCTTGGTCTGCGTCCCATTTTTTCTCCTTTATGTAGTCTACATCTCCTTCTTTTGTAAAGATAATGGCGTTAGCGTTTTTGTAGATATGGTGTTCACCAGCAGTTAGCATTCGACCTAATAAACTATTTGATTTAACTTTTCCCAAAACAAATATGGCCTCCGGCCAGAGGTCACGAATCTCCACTACCACGGGAGTTCTTAATTGTCTGCCTAATTTCAGTCCTACCTTACAGGCAAGCGGTTGAGGAGATGAAGCAATTATGAGGTCAGGTTTACCAATCAACAATAGTAGCTTTTTTTTCAATTTTACTAAATTACGCGCAAATGTAAACATGTTCCAAATTCTATCAAAAGAATTTGTCTTATATGGAGCTGACTTAACAAAAACAAAAGGTATATCGCCTGCCATTTTGACAGTAAAGCCTTCCTTACCCGTTTCAACTATATTTTCAGAATTATGAATAGTGCTTGCACAAATAATATTAACTTTGTATCTTTCCTGTATTAGCTTTTCAGCGAAAGAATAGTGTCTTCCCTCGAGATTTTCATACATATCAGAGGCATAGTGGTTGATAATCCAGATGTTAGGTCTACAAGCAGCACAATTCATATTTTTATCATCCATTGAACATAATCCTTTCATATTTACACCAATTACAACGTGATAGTGTAATAGAGAACTTTGATTATTTCCTTATATCATAAGATCCGTCCGCACAAAGAACCTTAGGTATCGTAGCTAGTAGAATTTTAAAATCTTGTCGGAAATTAACATTTCTAGCATACAAATTATCTAGATAAGCCTTGTTATCATCTAGAATTTTATCTCGTCCGCTAATTTGTGACAAACCGGTCATACCTGGCAGTACACTGTATGCGCCACCTTTTCGCCTAACCTCGTGCATTTCCACCTCTTCTGGTATAAGAGGTCTGGGACCAACAAGTGACATACTGCCAAGTACTACATTTATCAACTGAGGTAGCTCATCAAGACTGTATTTCCGCAATGCTTTGCCAACTCGTGTCACCAACATATCCGAATTATCTATAGACTTGGTAGGCAGGTTGGCTGGTACATAGGCAAACATAGTACGAAATTTAAATATGTTAAATGGCTTACCCTGGTAGCCTATTCGAACCTGACGGAACACGGGTTTGCCCTTTGGATCATCAATTACAATAATAATAGCAATTAATATTAATATTGGAAGTAGAATAATTAATGCAACAGATGCCAGTAGGAAATCCATGGTTCGTTTAACGTACTTATATATTCCTGGTCTTTTTTTATAGTTGATATGATTATGGGACATGTTCACATAGTCACTGTAAGTATACGTTACAGAAACAGTCTCCCTGTTTGGTGCTTCTTTTATCTCGTTCATACCCAATTCCTACGCAACAAAGCTCCTATTATCATCCGTTAAATTACGCAATCTTTTGTAACAATAAGTCCATAATTCACATGTTAGATATTTTTGGTGTTTAATGTTGGTGAATCTTTTTTCTAATGCAGTCGGCTGTTTTTCTCTTTTAATATATATCATTAAGTTCTTCTTCCGTTAGCTTTGCTTTCAGCTGTGATCTGTACTTTTCTACTTCCGGACTGCGCTTGCCTGTTATGCGATGGCAGTCGGTGCCTAAAAACTGTATGTGTCCTTGCTTAAGATATTTTAAGCACCTCTGTTTTGTCAAAAAACCTGCATCTAAAAAATTTAAGTTGAGTTGCATATAAACATCTAATTGCGTAAATTGCTTAAATACCTTTTGTTTTAGCATAAAAGGATAGCGGTCAATATGGGCTAGAACGATTTTGATCGGATATCTGGAATATATTTCTGCAATTAAATTCAATTCATGTTCCGGCTCTGACTTCGGGGACGACATCTCCAGCAGGAGTAGATCTGTCCCTTCGATACATAGATTATCTAAGTTGGCATAATTAAAGATAGCAGGAATGGCATAGACCTCTGCTCCCAGGCGATATTTCATGCCAGAACGGTATAATGTCGATTTTAGCGCTTGGAAAGATTCTTCTCTTCTTTGGAGAAAATTGTCAACGGATTCTTTATGTGAATAGTAATGGGGTGTCAAAAATATTTCCTCAATTCCTTGCTTGCTTAAAGAAAGAATCATCTGCTCTGATTCTTCGACATTCTGCGCGCCATCATCCATTCCCGGAAGAATATGCGTATGGGAATCAATAAACCTAAAGTGCTTCATCACTCTATCACTATTTTGTGAATAATAGATCTTATTATTCTCCATACCTGTAATTATAGGCATAGCCGTAGCCATAATCCTGTTTGGTAAAGTCAACATCATTTAGTATAACACCTAAAATTGTTGCCTGGGCCTTTTCCAAAGTTTCAATGGTCAATTTCAATGCCGGCTTTGTTGACTGAGATGCCCTTGCCACGATAACAACTCCATCCGTATGTGTAGCAAAAGAACTGGCATCTGTTATCTGCAATACGGGAGGCGTATCTATGATGATATAGTCAAATTGCTCTCCCAATTTCTTCAGAAAACTTTGAAATAATTTTCCTGACAGAAATACCGAAGGGTTTGGCACTCTTGTGCCGCTCGGCATCACATAAAAGTTTTCTTTTTGATTATAGATACAGGATTCCGAGAAAGTATTTTTATTGGACAGAATATCTGTTAAACCGGGTTTATTCGGAATATTCAAATAGCGGTGCAGTTTCGGAGCGTGCAAATCACAACCTAAAATTATTACTTTGTTCTCATGAATACTGCCAAAGGACCTGGCCAAATTCACAGAACAAAAAGTCTTGCCTTCGCCTTGTAAGCCGCTCGTAACAATGAAGGTCTTGCCCGTACCATCATATTTGATAATCGAATAGTCGATATTTATTCTGGCACTGTTAAAATATTCCCTGACTTGTTCTATATTTCTATTAGCGAGTTCTATTTTTTGCCTGCTGGCCGGATCGCGCTCTCTGGGTTGAAGTCCGTTATTCTTAGCCATCCTGCTGACCTTTCTCTTATTTAATTTTGGGCACGATGCCTATGATTTTAATATCGAAATTCTTTGTTATATCCTCTTCCGTTTTAAGTTTAATATCTAATATATCTCTTAGAACAGCCAGCGCAGAGCCCAAAAACAAGCCCAGGACAAAGCCCAGGGCTGTATTGCGCATAACATTCGGAGTTGACTGTTCTTTCGCCAGTAGAGGCTGGTCAACGACTATCAAGGTCGCATTCGCTTTGACTTCATTCATGGCCTTCGGGGCAGTCTTTGCGATTTTCTGTGCAATTTCTAATGATAGCTCAGGGCTGGTTGTACGCACACTGGCCTGTAGAATTTCCGTGTCTTGTATGCTTCTATAGGTGATCATTTCCCTTAATTCAGCGGCGGACAGATCCAATCCTGTTTCTGCCGACAATAAATCCAAAAATGAATTGGTTGTCATCAGCTCTATATATGTATTGGCAATTCTTTGGGCCAGATTTACAGCCTGCAGCCCCAAGCTCGGATTATCTTCATCTGTAGTACTGGCTTCAATATAGAATTGCACTGTGGAATCATAAGTCGGAACGAGGACAAATTTATTGATCGCCCAGAAAATCCCGGCCGAAAGCAAGGTAATCAGAATAATCAACGCAATGTGATTTTTCAAGCTTGACAGCATATCAAGCAATGATATCTCTACTGTTTGATCCGTTTCTTTCTTCATGTACTCCCCTTAGTAATCTACTTAACTACTAAATATATAGTATGCTATGACCGCAATAAGTATATCAGCTTGCGAATGGCTCAGCAAGCTATCCGGAGGCCGCCGGTACAAATGTGCATTGCCATAGGATAGAATGTTCCTGATGGTTGCTTTGGCTAAGAGAAGGTTATATTTCCGCATTGTGCCTCGGCCGGTTCTGGATCGGGATTATCGGGATATCCCCCGTTTTCGTGAGCTTTGTCTCCTTTGCCCCAATTACGGACAGCGCTGGAGTTGCCCTGATTTCACGCAGGATCTGAGCGATTATCTGGTCCCCTATGCTCAGGTTCTTCTGGTCGCATGTCAATTTCATTTCGATCAGGCTAGCAAGGACAAGTATCCCGGGCAAGCTGCCCGGGCATTACTTGATAGCTTTGCAAAAGAAAAGAAAGATGAGATTCTGGGTCTGATGCTGCGCCTGGAGAGAGAGTATCCTGCTGCGCTGGCTCTTTCCGCCGGAACTTGCAGTCTTTGCGAGACCTGTGGCAAAGCTGATGGTCAGCCCTGCCGCAATCCGCTGTCTTTGCGTTATTCGCTGGAAGCTCTGGGATATGATATCTCACTGATTCTAAAGGATTTCTTCGCTTTGGAGCTTTGCTGGTCGGATGGCTCCTTGCCTGATTATTTGACCTTGTGTATGGGTCTGGCCGGGAATGATCGCGAAGTCCTGCTGTCGGCGGCACATTCACTTGAGCAATCCTGGACGGCACATCGGCAATAAAATATAATTTCAAAGCTTTGTGCCGGCGATATAATCTGTCTTTCCCTGCCGCATCAGGTATAATCTAAGGGATAATATAATTGATTTAATTGAAATATCGTGATTGAGGTATTGCTATGAATAATGATGCGCAAAATCCGTATCAGCAACCGGGTAATTATCCCGGGCAACAGCCGGGTCAGCCCGGTCCGCCGGGGCAACAGCCACCGCACAACTATCCGCAACAACCTTATCCTAATCAATCCTATCCCGGTCAGCAGGAAGGACAGCCGGTACAGCAACCGTCGCACAGTTATCCGCAGCAGCCTTATCCCGATCAGCCTTATCCGGGACAACCGGGGCATCAGCCGCCACGCAGCTATCCGCCGCCTCAGGGGCATTATCCACATCCTCCGTATCAGATGCCGCAAAGCCGTCCGTCCGGAAAGCCTCCTAAGAATCGCAGTACAGCTGTCTATCTGTCGCTGGCTCTGATTGCGCTCTTGATTATCGGGCTTGTTGTCGGTGCTGTCTTTCTGCTTAAACATCTGCAGGCGGACAAGGAAACAGCTTTAACTACAGGCAATACTGCAGTCACGACTGCTCCGGCTGTGACTACACCGGTCACAACTCCGGCTGAGACAGCAGCCACTACAACAGTTATTGAAACTACGCCGCCTACGGAAGAGCCGACTGTCGAGCCGACCCCTGAAGTCACGGAGGCGCCGACTGTCGAATTTCCCACTGACCCTTACGGTTATCTGCTAAGCCAGGCTGAGATCGATGCCAATCCCGCTGTCGGTCTTCTGGAAAAGGGCAGCTCCCACGCCGCACAGGCTTCGCTGGCGTATTTCACTAAGCGCGAAGCCTTCGATTTAGCTTTCAGCTATTTCAGCGAGATCGCGCTGAAGTCCGAATACAATGATACTAACGATAATCTCATCCACAAATGGGAAATTCCCATTAAAGTTGAAGTCCGCGGCACGCCCTCAGAGGAAGATCTGGCGACGCTGAACCGGATTATCTCCGAACTGAACAGCCTGAAGGTTGTGCCGACCATCAGCATAGTTAATTCAGGCGGCAATTATTTGGTCTATTTCGTTCCTCTTGAGGAAATGGGCAATGTGATCAGCGGCTATGTTGAGGATAACTGGGGTTTTGTTTCCATCTACTGGGATGGCAACCATAAAATTACTGATGCCGAGGCCGCGATTGCGGTCGATATGATGAACCAGGAAGAGAGAAATCATATTATCCTGGAGGAGTTCGTCCAGGGTCTGGGCATGCTGAACGATTCCTATGACTATGCCGATAGTATCTTCCAGCAGGACTGGAATGTGGTGCAGGATCTGATGCCGATTGACTGGGCGGTTATCCGTATCCTCTATCATCCCGATCTGTATTCAGGCATGAGCAAAGACAAAGCCTATCGAGTCCTGATCCGGGAGTTTTTCAATTAGTTATCCTTTATGACCTAAATGTTTCTAAACAAAAGGGGGCGCCCGTGAGGGTGCCCCCGGTTAGTGCCATTGCTAATCGATGGTTTACTTTTTCTTGGCAAAAACGGTATCTTCGCCGTCAATTGTGATGGTCAGTTTATCGCCATCCACCTTGAAGGTTCCCTCTTGAGACTCAGCCTCTCCGCCGACATTCATCTCCATCTTGAGTTTGTCGCCGTCGGTTTTGTAAGTTATTTTCATTTCGAACTCTTCCATCTGGGTTTTAATCTGGTCTTCGTCCATGCCCATTTCCTTAAGCATGTCTTTCATGAAATCCACGAAGGGCTTGTCTTTGACCATAATCTCAACTTTGCCGCCGGAGGTGAATTCCAGATAGAGATCGTCTGCACCAATGCCAAGCATCCCCAGCTCGTCTACGCCAAAAGCGTCTCCCGCCTGGGGAACCCATTTGCCAACGATCGGGGACTTGCTGCCACCACAGGCAACCAGAGAGACTAACAGCAAGACTGCCACGACGAGCGCCAAAACTTTATATTGTGTCTTCTTCATTTTTCCTCCTTGCGCTTAAGCAGCGCACAACTCTATTTTTTGTCCATTGATATTAACTATTAGTTAATTCGCTAATAGACTAACATATTCTACACTGAAAAACAGTAACGATAGTAATAGAAAAATAGAAAAACTGAGACAAGCGGAAGACAATTCCTCCTATGCCGAACTGGGAAAACGGTATCGAAAGAGCGGGCTGGCGTTGAAAAATTAATTTGATGTCTTGCTTCCTCTCCCGGCCGGGAGAGGAAGCAAGATTCCGCTATATATATTTTTTGGATCTGCTTGTTAGCCTAGATTTTGGCTGCTGATCAAAGTGACGGTTATCTCGAAAGTCTGGCGCGAGCGACTGTCTAACACTTGCAGCACGACCTCGTCCCCCGGTTTCTTCTGGGCCAGATAATTGGCCAAGGTACTTGAGCTGGCTAGTTCCAGACCATCAATAGCGGTAATGATATGGCCTTGCTGGAGACCGGCCTTGATTAAATCGCGGTTAACAACTTCATCAACCAGGAAGCCACCGCTGGCCAGCTGATAATAGAAGGCAAACTGATAGTCAATATAGCGGCCTCTGACGCCCAGGGCAGGACGGTTTTGCACTTTGCCGTATTTGACCAGATCGCGCACCACGGGTTCCGCCGTATCCCAGGGGATGGCAAAGCCCAGTCCTTCATAGGTATCGCCGGCGACTTTGAGGGCATTAATGCCGAGCACTTCTCCGGACAGATTGGCCAGGGCGCCGCCTGAATTGCCTTTATTGATCGCCGCGTCAGTCTGTATATAGTTCATATTGGAGCCATCTTCCGCCATAACCATGCGATTGAGAGCGGAAATATAGCCCACGCTGACGGAGGAGCTCAAAATGCTGCCGGTGGGATTGCCGACGGCTATGACCTGATCGGCAACCCTCAGGCCGGAGGTCCCGGCAAAAGTAGCAGGCTTCAGTTCTATATCGCCAGGGTCGACCTTGAGGACGGCCAGATCTGTCACGCTATCCGCGCCCATTAGTTCAGCTTCGAGGGAAACTCCGTCGTAGAGCACCACTTCAAAGCTGTCCCCGCCCTCAACTACATGGGCATTGGTAACAATATAGCCGTCAGCCGACATAATAACTCCGGAACCCTCGCCGACAATCATGTCCTGTCTCTGTCGGACGGGAATCGCCTCTATCTGTTGCGTATCCGGATTCGTGCTGCCGGAGCCAAGCTCAGTGTCAGCGTGGCTATCCATGGACGGATTTCTATATTCGCGCACCAGCACTACGGACAGAATCACTTTTTCGGCGGCATCCTGCAATTGGCCAGTACCGGACGGCTGCTCCGGCGCCGCGGTTTCCAGCACCAGGTCGCCGCGCTCCGGTTCGGTTTCCCGGGTCTCGCCCGGAGCAGTTTCCTCCGGTTGATCCTCAGCGGGCTCGGTCAAAGACAATCCGTCCGTCGGCTCGACCTGCTCCTCTTGTCCGTCTGTTGCCGCCGGCTCCGGGGCGGCTTTCCTCAGTTGAGTATAAGCCAGCGTGCCCAGAATAGAGACCGCGGCGACCGCCAGCACTACCAGAATAGCTGAAATAATGATGACGGCACGGACGCCCGCCTTATTGCGGCGATCGTTTTTGTCATTATTGCCTGCAGTCTGATGCGGCTGATAGTTCATGTAGCCTGTGCTGCCGGGAGTCTGGCCGTCTATCGAACGCGACCATCTATATTCCGCATGATATCTATCGGGCGCCGTCCGCCTGGGATCGGTATATGACTGATAGTTTGCGGGATTAGGGCTGCTGTACCCGGAGCTGTAGCCTTCGTCTGCGACTGGCTCCTTATTATAGGATTCATTTCTGAGCTGCTCGCCGTCCGGCTTTCCCGCTCCTGCCGCGCCGTGCCCTCCCTGGTTTGCGCTTCCGCCGCCATTATCTATCCTGTCATCGTAATGCATCATGATACTCCCTTCGACCCGGCCCATAGCCTATGTCATCCTGACCTAATTATCTTAATATTTAATGATAATGCCAAATTGTGAAAAATTTCGTTACCTTTGTGATGAAAAAACGAAAAGATTACCCTATGATGAAAGTATTAAGCCTCTCAGGGGGCGATAACAGCAGCGAAAAAGGAGCCGGCCAATGACACTTGCGAAATTCGTTCAACTCTATCCCCGTTTCGCCCTGGCTTTTTCCGGCGGGGTAGACTCCGCCTATCTGCTGGCCGCCGCTCTGGAGCTGGGCGCCAAAGTCCAGCCCTACTTTGTCAAATCGGAATTCCAGACTAAGAAAGAGATGGAACAAGCTCATCATCTGGCCGCTGAGCTGGGCACAGAGCTGAAGATCATAGAGCTGTCCGCCCTGGCCGATCCGAGGCTGGCGGCCAATCCCCCCGAGCGCTGCTATCTCTGCAAGAGCATGATCTTCGCCGCTATCCGGGAGGTGGCGGCAAAGGACGGGTGGACTATCGTGGCTGACGGCAGCAATGCCGGCGACCGGCCCTCCGAGCGGCCGGGAATGAAAGCCCTGGCCGAGCACAATATTTTGTCGCCGCTCAGAGAGAGCGGCCTGACCAAAGAGCAGATCACTGAGAAAGCCCGTCTGCTGGGACTCTCGAATTGGAACCTGGCGGCCAACTCCTGCCTGGCGACCAGAATCACAACCGGACAAGAAATTACGCCGGAGAAACTGCGGCAGATCGAACAGGCAGAGCAATTCCTAAATGAGCTGGGCATCACAGGCGCGCGGGTCAGATTAGACGCCCAAAAAGCATTGATCCAAATCAATGCTTGTGATTTCCCGCTTTTGCTGTCGGCGAAGGCGGACATTGTGGAACAGCTGTCTTCATTTTGCGAGCAGGTCGCTCTGGATTTACAGCCCCGGGACGGAGGATAATATGCAAGATAAAATCCTGGCCTTACTGGAACAGATTCGCGCCGGCGCCATAGCGCCGCAGGAAGCTCTGCTGCTTCTGAAGCAGCAGCCCTTCCATGACCTCGGCTTTGCCAAGGTCGATCAGCACCGTCCGCTGCGGCAGGGAGCGGCCGAGGTCATCTACGGCGCGGGCAAGACTGCCGGACAGATCCTGGCAATCGTCCGCGGGATCAAGGCCGGCGGCGCTGAAACGGTTCTGATTACACGGCTAGATCAGAGCAAGGCGGATCAAATCGCTGCTGAGATTGAGCTGGATTATGACCCGGTCGGGCGCACGGGATTATCCGGCGAGCTGCCGGAGCCAAGCGGTCAAGGTACCATCGCTATTGTGACAGCGGGAACTTCCGACCAGGCTGTCGCCGAAGAAGCCGCCCGCACGGCCATGGCTCTGGGCAATCGCATTGAGCGCGTTTACGATGTCGGCGTTTCCGGCTTGCATCGCACGCTATCCAACCTCGACGTTCTGATGACTGCGCGGGTAATTATTGTCATTGCCGGCATGGAAGGGGCGCTGGCCAGTGTCGTGGGCGGTCTGGTATCCTGCCCGGTGATCGCCGTCCCGACCAGTGTCGGCTATGGGGCTTCTTTTGGCGGTCTGGCAGCGCTGCTGGCGATGCTGAACAGCTGTGCCTCCGGCGTCACGGTCGTAAATATCGATAACGGTTTCGGCGCAGCCTTTGCTGCCAGCCAGATTAATCATCTGGCTTAGAAAAGATAAAGTAAGGTGAGATGATGAAAACTCTGTTTTTGGATCTGGGTATGGGCGCCGCCGGCGATATGCTGGTGGCCGCTGTTCTGCCGCTGCTGGAGGAACAGGAAGCGTTCTTTGCCGCGCTCAGACAGTTTGAGAGCCTGGGGGTCAGGATTGCTTTCGAGCCGGCCAGCTCCATGGGCGTCTGGGGACATCGTTTCAATGTCCTGGTTCATGAAGCCATGGAGGAAAGTATCGATGTCGATGCCGCCGGCCGGCCTCTGGCCGCGACCAAAGGCTATACTCATGAACATGCGGAACACTCGCATGGCCGTGCTCATGAGCACGGCAACCACAGCAATTCTCATGTTCACGGAGAACACGACCACCATGGTCACGAGCATGGTTACGAACATGCTCATATACACGAAGAGCATGATCACCATGGTCACGGACATGGTCATGATCATAGTCACGATCATGGTCACGATCATACACATGAGCATGCGGCACACCCGCACGGCCATATTCACCGCGGTTTGAGCGATATTATCGGGATCATAGAAATGCTGGAGCCGCCGGCTCAGTTTAAAAAAGACGCGGTAGCTGTCTACACCCTGCTGGCTGAGGCCGAGGCGCATTCCCATCAGGTTCCGGTCGCTGAGATCCATTTTCATGAAGTCGGCACTCTGGATGCCATTTGCGATATTGTCGCCTTCTCGCTCCTGATTCATCTGCTGCAGCCGGAGACAGTGCTGGCGACACCGGTCAGCACCGGCAGCGGCTTCGTGCGCTGCGCTCACGGCATCTTGCCCGTTCCCGCCCCGGCGACGTCCTATCTGCTGCGGGGAATACCCAGCTACAGCGGCAGCATCAAAGGAGAACTGCTGACACCGACCGGAGCAGCGCTGCTGGCTCACTTTGTCCGGGATTATCGGGAGCGCCCTTTAGGCCTCTGGCAAAGAGAGGGCTTGGGACTGGGGCACAAAGAATATCCGGCGCTCAATGCCGTCAGAGCCTGGCTGGGAGAAGCAGAGACAGCGGACCGGCCGCAAAGCCAATACTTGCAGCTGAAGCCGGAGCAGCTGAAGTTGCTGGAAACTGATCTCGATGATCTGGGCGGGGAAGATTGCGCCTTCGTTGCGGAAAAATTGAGAGGAGCGGGAGCTTTGGATGTCGTGCTCTGTCAAGTGATCATGAAGAAAGGGCGGCCGGGAGTGCGGCTCAGTGTGCTGTGCCGCCCCGGGCAAGTGGCGGAGCTGGCAGAGTTGATCCTGCGACATACGACTACGCTGGGTGTGCGGGTCAACGATTGCGAGCGGATTGCCCTTGACCGCGAAATTTAAATGGTAGACAGCCCCCTGGGGCCTATCCGCTGCAAATTCTCACAGGGGGCGGGGCTGAGCAAAACCAAGCTGGAGTATGAAGATCTGGCCCGGCTGGCCACTGACAACGATCTGACTTTGTCTGAGGTTCGGGAGCTCGCTGCGAAGATACCGGCTGCTAATATTAAGGCCGAAAACGAAGATACCAGCTGCCAATATTAAGACCGAAAACCATGATTTACATCTACCTAACTGTTCAACGCTGCCGTCAATGATATAATCAGTAAAATATTGCGATCGATTGAGAAATTGAGAAGAGGAGAGTATCAGCTATATGACTTTTATCAAGACACCCGTGCGCGGTATGCCGGAGCAGACACCGGGCGAGATGGAGCTGCGCAATTATGTGATGAACCAGATCCGTACCGTGTACCGGTCCTATGGCTATCTGCAAATCGAGACTCCCGCTATCGAGCATCTTGAGAATCTGACCGGAGATCAGGGCGGCGAGAATGAAAAGCTGATTTTCCAAATTCTCAAGCGGGGAGAAAGTCTCCGGCAGGCTCTGGACCAGGGCAAGAATATCAGCGCCGAAGGCCTGCGCTACGATCTGACCGTACCCCTGGTTCGCTTCTACGCTAATAATATGAGTGATCTGCCGCTGCCGTTCAAGGTGATGCAGATGGGGCCTGTCTGGCGGGCCGATCGTCCGCAGCGAGGGCGCTTCCGGCAATTTGTCCAATGCGATATCGATATTCTGGGCGAGCCGTCGCTGCTGGCGGAAGTCGAGCTGATCTGCGCGACGACAGAGGCTCTGTCCAGCCTCGGCTTGGAAGATCTGGTGGTAAAAGTCAATGATCGCCGGATTCTCAGATCTATGGCGCTGTATGCAGGCTTTCCGGAAGATGAGCTGCCCGCGATCTTTATTCTCCTGGACAAGATGGACAAGATTGGTTTCACGGGCTTAAGAGATGAGCTTTTGGCCGCCGGATATTCTCTGGACAGCACGGACAAATATCTGGGACTGTTCAAGGAGCTGCCTGACTCTCTGCTGAGCAGCGAGTATTTTGCCACTAATTCAGATGTTATGTCCGATCCCGAGATCTTCAAGAATCTGGACACTATTTTGACTATGGCGCGCGCGCTGACGGACTCTGAGGTCCAGGTGATTTTTGACCCGACTCTGGTGCGCGGCATGGGCTATTATACCGGCACTATCTTTGAGATTTCGCTGCCCGGGATGGCGGGCTCGGTCGCCGGAGGCGGACGCTATGACGAAATGATCGGCAATTTCGTCAACCAGCCGGTAGCCGCCTGTGGTTTTTCCATTGGTTTTGAGCGGATTATCGTACTTCTGGAAGAGCAAGGTCTGATTCCGGGTTTCAATGACCCGCGGTCGGCTTTTCTGCTGGATAAAGATCTGAGTCCGGACGAGATAGTGGAGATTATGGAAGATGCCGCCCGGCGCAGGGTCAACGGCGAGACTATCTTAGTTGCCGGGCGCCGCCGCAATGTCAGAAGACAGATCGACGAATTGATAGATCTCGGCTATACACAGATTGAGGAAATCTTCCCCGGTTGAGCAAATTTTGTTTGGGGGTCAACCGTAAAATGATATACTGAAAGAAATTGCGAGGAGCTGAATATGGAAGCGAATTTGCCGGAAAACATCATTGTCCTGGATCATCCCTTGATCCAACATAAAGTAGGAATCCTCAGAAACAAACAAACCCCCACCAAAGAATTCCGGGAGCTGGTCTCCGAGGTCGCCATGCTGATCGGTTTTGAAGCGACCCGCGAGCTGCCGCTGGAAGAAATCGAGGTTGAGACCCCGATTGCCCCGGCCGCAGTTAAGCAGTTGGCCGGAAACAAACTGGCTCTGGTACCGATTCTGAGAGCCGGCCTGGGCATGGTTGATGGCTTGCTGTCTATAACGCCCAACGCAAGGGTCGGCCATATCGGTCTGTTCCGGGATCACGATACCTGGCAGCCTATTGATTATTATTGCAAGCTCCCCGAGGATATTCAGCAAAGAGATGTCTTCTTGCTTGATCCGATGGTCGCTACCGGGGGCTCGGCCGCAGCGGCGATATCGACTCTTAAAAGGTTCGGTGCCCATAAAATCAAGCTGCTCTGTATCATTGCGGCCCGCGAAGGACTGATGAAAGTTGTCAATGCTCATCCGGATGTGGCTATCTATTGTGCCGCGCTCGATGAAACTCTGAACGAAAATGCCTATATTGTGCCCGGTCTGGGGGACGCAGGCGACAGAATCTTCGGCACGAAATAAGACTGGAGGAAATGATGAAATTACCCCATTTGCGGCGTGAAAACGCGGCTGTGTTAATTATTGACCTGCAAGAGCGCCTACTGCCGGCGATGCCGGATCGGGAACCGGTTCTCAAAAATGCTCTGGTTCTGGCTGAAATGGCCCGGACTTTTGAGCTGCCGCTTCTGTGCAGCGAGCAGTATCCCCGCGGGCTTGGCCCTACCGCAGAGCCTCTAGCAACGAAGTTGCGCGAACAGCAGGCTCTGATCATTGAGAAGACCAGCTTCAGTACAGTATTGCCCGAACTGTTGACCCGGCTCGAGGAAACAGGCCGCCGGCAAATTATCGTCTCCGGTGTCGAAACCCATGTTTGTGTTTTTCAGACTGTGCGTGACCTGGCGGCGAGAGATTATGATGTCTATGTGCCTTGGGACGCTGTAAATTCGCGCGATCCAAAGAATATGGCCATCGCGCTGGAGCAATTCCGCCGGATGGGTGTGCATATTACTTCCACGGAGACGGTGCTGTTCGATCTGCTGCAAGACTCCAAAGATCCTCACTTCAAGGAGTTGCAAGCTCTGATCAAATAATATTTCAGCGGGCGCTGTAATATTTCCTGCCCGCCCGCATTTTGATGCCTTTAATGCGCATCAGCTCTGAGACCGTAACCAGCTTAAATCCACGCTTTTGCAATTCCGGCAGGGCATCGATAAAGCCGGAAACAGTTGTAGGATGCAGATCGTGGAGCAGGACAATGCTGCCGTCGGCAGCCATGCTCAAAACCTTCTTTTTGACATAGCTGCGACTCTTGTAGCGCCAGTCCAAAGTATCCTTATCCCATATAATCACGGGTCGCTCGGCTACCTTTAGAACAGTGCTGCTCGTGGCGCCGTAGGGCGGACGCAACAGAGCCGGCTTCACGCCGGTGCGTTTGACTATAGCCTTATCCGTGCGGGCAAGCTCATCCTTAATCTTGGCCGCCGAGAGTTTGCTCAAATCCTTATGTGTATAGCTGTGATTGCCGATCTCATGCCCGGCTTTGAAAGCCCGCGTCACCAGACTGCCATTAGCTCCGTCCACCAGACGGCCCACCACAAAAAATGTTACCCGGTCGCCCTTTTTCGCTAAAGCATCGAGCAGTTTCTTGGTGTTTGTAACCGGCCCGTCATCAAAAGTAAAGGCGACATATTTAACACCCTTTTGCGGTTTTTCCGAGGTCGGCTCCGGCGTTGGTTTCGGGGTCGGAGTTGCCGCCTTGGTAGGTTCGGCGGTCACAGTGGTCTCCGCGCCGTTTTTGCTCTCAGAATTGCTCGTCTGCGCTGCCGTTGTCTCCTCGCCGGACTGCGTATTTGTCCCTTCCTCTTTCTTCGTTTCTGACATCTCGGCAGGAGTTGTTTCCGCTGCGGGAGCTGTTGTCTTAGTCGGTTTCGGGGTCGGCTTCGGGGTCGGCTTCGGCGTTGGTTGTGCAGTCGGTTTCGGGGTTGGCTTGGGTGTTGACTTAGGGGTCGGCGCATTCGCCGCAGGAGTCATCTGTATATAATGGACGACAGAATTTTCCGTCTTCTGCGCATTGGATTCCTGTGTTTGGGCTTGCGGCCCCGATTGCTCCGGTGCTTGAACGCTAGGGGCGTTTTGGCTGTCTTCGGCCGCGGTGGTCGCAGCCTGATCGTTATCCGCGTTACCGCTGTCCGCCTCAGCAGCTTCATGTTTACTGGCAACCGGAGTATAAATCAGTTTAGCCTTGACGGTAGACAGCAGATCACTCTCATATAAAACTAAAGTTACAAACAGGAACGCCAGCAATGCGACAATGATTCTTAATCTGTTTCTGTCAGAATTCATCAGGCCTGACCCTTTCCGCCGGAACTAGTTAAAAAATACTCTACTAGAAGATAATAATCCATAGCAACCTGGTATGCAATTACTTAATAATTACTTTTGCCTGCTAAATCCGCGCGATTTTTTGCAGTTTCTTAACAAAACCCAATTAACACGCCGGAATTAGCAATTTCTGCTGCTCCGGCTGCTCCGGCGAAGGCGCTCCCTATGGCTCCCGTCACTTATAACTACTGTCCCCGATGTTACCGGTACGGCGTCAGTCACTCCGGACCGGATCCGCAGTTACTGTCGGTACTAAGCTACTTCTGTACAAAACTGTTAAAGTCAGCGGAGTTGTTGCCGGGTCTGGTGTGCCGAACTGCACTTCAGGAAAAAACCGTTCCTATACTAAAGACTGCCGGCACGACCCCGGGCAGCCTTCGCCAAAGGATCAATTAGCGTCTTTTTCCCCAATCCCGACAAAAAGCCAAAATTATTGACTAAAGGGCTTGACAATTAGCCTGTGCTAACTGATAATGGCAGAAGTTAGTTAGCTTTAGCTAACTCAGTGTGCCGGCAGACGGAGGATATATCGCAAGTGGAAACAATTAGTCAGGTTGGCCGGGCCGGAAAGGAGAGGTTTATGCCTTTAACATTATTAAGACCGGGTGAGAAAGCTACTATCAGGACTATCGCCGGCAAGGATGACATCGGTTGCCGCTTGCGCGCCATGGGTTTGGTCGAGGGGACGGCAACGGAGCTGATCACCAGCGACCGCAATATCATGCTGGTCAAGGTGGGCGAGTGCCGGCTGGCTCTGGACAAGGGCATGGCCTCGCGGGTAATCGTGGCGCTTTAAGTATAAGCGTGACCTTCCGAGCTGACTGACAGCGCCAGGCGATGGACAAAGATAGATTGTTGCGGAATAGCTGTTGGTAATTGTTGCGGAATAAAAGTAGGTCGCGGCGGGGAATCGCGGGGAATCGCTGGGAATCACCGCAGATGATCGCAGCGACAATAACGCTCCGAACATAAAGGACGATATAAAGGAAAGAGGAAAAGAGGATATCGAAATGAAAAAGCTGACTTTGGCTGATATCGAAATTGGCGGTTCAGCCATAATCCGGAAAGTAGGCGGGGATGCGGCGACCAGACGTAGAATTCTGGATCTCGGCCTGACGCGGAATACCGAGGTGCTGGTGCGCAAGCTGGCGCCATTGGGAGATCCGCTGCAATTAAGCGCCAGAGGCTTTGAACTCTCGCTGCGCAAAGCCGACGCTGCAATGATAGAAGTAGAGAGCTGCGATTAGCCGGCTCAAGTGAAAAAACATTAGTGAGGACAAAAGATAATGAAAAAGGTTGTTGCTTTAGCTGGTAATCCCAACAGCGGTAAAACTACGCTATTTAATCATCTGACCGGCGGCAATCAGAGGGTCGGCAATTGGCCCGGTGTCACGGTCGATAAAAAAGAGGGAACATTGAAGAAAAATCCCGGGATCAAAATCCAGGATCTGCCGGGGATTTATTCACTGTCCCCCTATAGCCCCGAAGAAGTCGTCAGCCGCAATTATCTGATTGAGGAACGCCCCGATCTGATCGTCGATGTGGTTGACGGATCTAATCTCGTGCGCAATCTCTATCTGGCGGCACAGCTGGCCGAGCTGCGGGTGCCGCTGGTGATCGCGCTGAATATGATGGATGTGGTGGAAAAAAGCGGCGCCGCAATTGATGTCCGGGCGTTGTCCGAGCGTCTGGGCTGCGCTGTAGTGCCGATCTCGGCTACCCGGGGGACCGGCATTGACGAACTGATCGCTGTGATTCAGTCTACGCTTGAAGCGGCCCCTGCCGCACCGGGTATCCTAACTTTCTCGGCCGAAACCGAAGCCGCCTTGGCACAGGTGATGAGCGTCCTGACAACGCATACTTCCGCCGATCTCCTGCGCTACTCTTCGATCCAGGCTCTCCAGGCTGATGAGCTCACTCTGGCTCGTCTTCAGCTCAGTGCTAACGAGTTGGCGCTGATCGACGGCGTTCGTACTGAACTGGAACAGAACATGGATGATGAGATCGACTCGATTATCACACAGGAACGCTATGAGGCTCTCGGCAGGCTGACCGACTCTGTCCAGACAGCCGGTCCGGCCAAGCTGAGTCCGACTGACCGTATTGACCGAGTGGTGACCAGCCGGCTTCTGGGACTGCCTATCTTCATTCTGGTAATGTTTCTGGTCTATTTCGTCTCGATTCAAACCATCGGCACTATGGCTACCGACTGGGTCAATGAGGTGGTCTTCGGCGATGTGGTGCCCGGTGCGGTTGAATCCTTTATGACGGCCAGAGATGTCGCGCCCTGGTTGCTGGGACTGGTCAACGACGGAATTGTCGCCGGTGTGGGAGCGGTTCTGGGCTTTTTGCCGCAGATGTTCGTCCTCTTTCTCTGCCTGGCCATACTGGAGGACAGCGGCTATATGGCTCGCGTGGCCTTCGTCATGGACCGGATCTTCCGCCGTTTCGGCCTCTCCGGCAAGAGCTTCATCCCCCTGATGATCTCAACCGGCTGCAGCGTGCCCGGCATTCAGGCCTCGCGCACCATGGAAAACGAGCGCGACCGCCGACTGACCGTCATGACTGCTTCCTTCATGCCTTGCAGCGCTAAATTGCCTGTTATTGCTCTGATTGCCGGCGCGTTTTTTGGCGGCTCAGCTTGGGTAACAACTTCCTTCTATTTTATTGGCATCGCGGCAGTTATAGTCTCCGGAGTCATTCTCAAAAAATTCCGGCGCCTGGCCGCGGAACCTGCTCCTTTTGTAATGGAAATGCCCAGCTACCATGCTCCGCGCGCGCTAACGACACTGAAATACGCTCTATCGAAATCCTGGGCTTTCATCAAGCGCGCCGGCACAGTAATCTTGCTCTCGGCCATCATAATCTGGTTCCTCTCTAACTTTGACTGGAGCTTGCGGATGGTGGAAGAAAGCGGTGCGGACAGCATTTTGGCCGGTCTCGGCAATTCCTTGGCCTTGCTGTTCTATCCTCTTGGCTTCAACAACTGGCAGTCCATCGTCGCCACCATCACCGGCTTTATCGCTAAGGAGAATGTCGTTAATACTCTGGGTATTGTGATGAATCTGGGCAGCGGACTGACCGAGGAGTCGCCGGAGCTGCTGCAGTCTTTCGGTGCCCTGCTCAGCACCCACGGCGCCTACAGCTTCCTGCTCTTCAATATGCTGTGTATGCCTTGCTTCGCCGCCGTGGGCGCCATCAGAACCGAAATGGCGAGCACGAAGTGGACTCTGGCCACCGTGGGCTGGCTGATGGGCTTTGCCTATGCCGTCAGCCTGATCTATTACAATCTGGCCCAGTGGTTCGTAAACGGTATTTTCGGTCTCTGGACCGTAGTCGCAATCGCTGTGCTTATCTTGCTCGCGGCCCTGCTCCTGCGACCCAACAAATACCTGGCGGCCGGCTATAAGAAAGGACTGGTATCAGCCTGATGAACCTCGCCTCCTGGATCATTCTAAGCATCATCGCAGTCGCTGTAGCCCTGATTATCTATTATCTCCGGGGCGGGAAATCATCCGCTTCCGGAGCTCCCGGAGGGGCCCCCGGGACCCTCGGAGGAACCCCCGAAGCTGCCGGAGGAGTCCCCGGAGCTTCCGGATCTCCCAGGACCACCGGAGGAACCCCCGGAGTTCCCGGAACAACGGGCTGCAGCGGCTGCCCTTCCCGGCACCGCTGCCCCTACAGCTGAGTCTTTAATTGCCATCTATAGTTTCAAACAAGTTATAGGAACCACATAAACTCCATCTTTTCTCCGATATGCAAAGGGGGCCTTGGCACATAGGACGAGCATGAACGCAGGTTCATTCATCTTTTTTGTATCTATTTTTGAAGCCAGATTTTTCAAATTCTTAGCACCTTCCTCAATCAAACTATCCCCACCCAGTTTTATTTCAATGAGGCCATAGGCGCCGTTTCTTAAGTGAATGACCGCATCGCATTCCAGGTCGTTACTATCCCTGTACTGATAAATACTGCCATCCAGATAATCCGCATATATCCTTAAATCACGGACACAGAGATTTTCAAAAATAAATCCCATGGTGTTTAAGTCGTTCAGCAAATCCTTAGGACCAAGGGCCAAGGCTGCAGCGGCAATTGACGGATCAACAAAATACCTCGTATCAGTTGTCCTGATAGCTATCTTAGACCGCAGATTCGGATTCCAAGCAGGAGAATCTTCGATAACAAATATTTTGGTTAAGGCATCCCTATATGAGTAAAGCGTCACAGGGTCAAATGTACCTGCATGATTTGCCAATACATCTTGTCTTATTGTCTCTAAGGTGGTTCTGGTTCCAACACTTCTTGCATATGACCTCAGCAGCCTTTTGGCTTTTTCCTTATCTCTTCTTACCGAATCTACCCGGCTTATGTCAGTCGAGACAACAGCTTCAAAGTAGTCTATAGCCTGAAAAAGAGCCTGTTTTCCGGCTAAACCAACCGATTTCGGCCAACCTCCTCTGCAGATTAAAAATGCTATTTCATCCAAGTCAGTATCACTTTTGGCTGATATCTCCCGGTTCGCAAACAAGTCGCTCAGAGATACTTCGCCGCTCGAATCTTCAGACTCATATAAACTCATTGGTCTCATATAAAGTCTTGAAATCCTACCGGTTCCGGTATGCATAGACTCATCTGTTTCTGTGGGAACGGCTGAAC